>DATLVW010000086.1:0-6392 GCA_035577085.1 Thermoanaerobaculia bacterium | reverse complement strand
TCTGCCGTTTCAGAAACTCGTTCGACGCGACGTCGGCATGCCACTCGCGGCTTTCTTTCTCGAGTGAGGCAAGGTGGCCCTGCACGGCGGGACCGAGGCGTGGTCCCAACCGGTGCAGAAGACGGTCGCTGCTCTGCTGATTGGTAAGAAGATCCTGGTAGTTGCGCACGTACTGAGGCTGGGTGGTTACCTGATAGGCGATGATCTCGTTGAGCTCCGTCGAGAGATCTGTCTCGATCTTGTTCGCTGCTTTGCGCGCCGGTTCGGCGACATCTGTGATCTCCGCGCGCATCTGCGCCGTCCGGTTTCCGATGAGCACCGGCAGGAAGACGAGAGTGAGCAGCGACGCGATGATGAAGACGACCGGGATCACGGTCGTCCACGTGCTGTCCGGACCTACTCGCCAGATGCTTCGCCGTTCCGTTTGCCGCTCTGTCACGGTCCTCCTTGGACGCTGTCGCCAAAATGCAGCAATATGCTTGCCTTCGCCACGCCCCATGCACGTAAACGATCGCAGAGTCTTCCAACGCCTTCGATTGGCCCGACCAATCCTCGGCACGTTCAATCAACAGAATGCGCTCGTCCTCGACCTCGGCATCAGCGGCGCCTTCATCGAGCACTACGGTGTTGCGACGAGTGGGTTGAACTGCAGGTTACAGTTTCCCTGGAAAGGTGAGCCGATCGAATTTGCCGGGAGGGTGGCACGCACGTTCGTCGTCCGCGTCTCGGGCAATGAAGTCCTATCGCACACCGGCATTCGGTTCACCGAGCCTGTTGGGGAATCCGAATCGCGTCTGCACGACCTGATGGCGGTCTTCGTCGGATCGATCCTGGCTGCGCAGAAAGCGAACAAGGACGGCGTACGCCTCGACGAAGATCACCTGACACTGATGGACGTCGGTGGCGCGCGCCGCACGCGCGTGCGAGGGCTGAAACGCTACCGGATGGAGCCGGACGGAACCTGGAATCATGGAACGACGACCGATCCGAACCAGCTCGCTGATGGTTTCACGGTGGCCGCTTATGAGTATGAAGAAGATCTCGAGATGCTGTGCCGCGCGTACGAGCTTGCCGACGAGGAAGGGCGGCGACTGATCCGTCTGGTCGCGGAGCTTAGCGTGCGAACGGTTGTGGCTTCGTGAACGGAATCGATCCCGAGTTTCAGCAGATCCTGGTGCGTGTCGTCATGGTCGGCGGCACGATCATGATCGTCGGTGCGACGGGCCTCTTCTTCGCTTTCCGCGCGTTCGCGCCGTCTGCGAAGAAGGGGAGTGATTTTCGGGCCGTCGTCGCGATCATTGCCGTGCTGGCTGTCGTGATGATCGGCTGCTTCATCCTGCTGATCTTCTCGTACGCGAAACGTTAAGACTGAAGGGAGATCTGAACCCCAGTTAGTTTCTAGCTCTGGCGGTCGAGTATCCAGGCCTGCCCGCGCGCTGCGAAGCCTCCGAGGTCGCAAATGATGTCCATGGACATATATGGTAGCCAAAATCCTTCGCGAAGAGGCTTCGACACTCGTCGAATTCATCCTTGGATCTACCGAAATTATGAAATCGACTACCGAAAGTACCCATAGCCATATTTAGCGTGGCTCTTCGACTCGTGAAATAGTGCCATGGACAAATACGGTAGGCAAAACCATTACCGAAAGTGTCCATGGCACTCGCTAAATTAGTCCATGGACATTTTATGGATCTGGCTTCCAGACCTTAAATTTGCCATGGCCTAATTTCGCCAGCCGGAATGGTAGTTTTATCTACTCCATGGATAGATTCGAGCTGCTGATCGCTGACCTATAAGTATCCATGGACATTTGATTGGTGTCCTGGACCCCATCAAAAAGCAGTCGACCCGCAGATGAGCGCAGATAGACGCAGATAAAACCTACTGCCCCCGCTATCCGAACCACCACCCTCCCCACTTTCGCGCCCGTGTGCTCGCCGTTTTGCAGCACTCAATAAGCGCATGGACATATTCGAGTCTTCGTCAACGGCACCCCGAGGATGACCCCTTCCTACCTTCTCCGCGCGGCCGGTAGATTTGTTGATCTCAGATCGCGCCGCTCTTTCGCATTGCACTGATCGAGCGCTGGTCGAAGCCAAGCTCGCGAAGGATGGCATTCGTATGCTGCCCGAGCGTTGGCGGCGCGGAGCCAATGGCGCGCCGACGCCCGTCGATGCGTACCGGGTTGCGGATGGCTTCGTACGACCCAATTTCGGGATGCTCGACCGTCTCCACAAGCGGCCGTGCCCTCGGCGTTCGGAGCGCCTCTCGCACGCCGCGAACGAGCGAGGCAGGGATGCCTGCGCGCCGGCACCGTGCAACCCACTGAGCCGCCGTGCGTTTGCTGAATTCTTCCTCGAGCAGCGGCACGAGCGTCTTGCGATGCTTCACCCGCTGGGCGTTGGTCGCGAAACGCGCCTCGCGCGCCAGCTCCGGCCGGCGGAGCACGCGTTCGCAGAGCTGCGTGAAATGACGGTCGGTGCCGGCGCCGATCGCGAACGCGCGGTCGCTGCCATGAAAGACCTGATACGGAACGATCGACGGATGCGCGTTTCCGTAGCGCCCAGCTTCGCGGTTCGTGACGAGCACGTTCTGCGCGACATTCACGAGCGAGGCGATCGTCGCGCCGAATAGCGAGACTTCCAGCGAGCACCCTTCGCCCGTGCGCTCGCGCCCGCGAAGCGCAGCACAGATCGCCCCGAACGCGTAGTGCGCGGTCAGAACGTCGGCCAGCGCGACGCCAATCTTCATCGGCGGTCCGTCCTCCTCGCCGGTGATCGACATCAAACCGGAGCCTGCCTGGGCCAGCAGGTCATAACCGGGCGTATTCGCCTCGGCACTGTCGCTGTCGAATCCGCCGATCGTGCAATGAACCGCGCGCGGATTGATGTGCCGAGGAGCAAATCGCAGCGATGCTTTCTGTGCGGGCAGGAAGTTGTCGATCACGACATCGGCCCGCTCGATGAGCCGCCGCGCCGCCTCCCATCCATCCTCGGACCTCAGATTCAGCGTGACCGATTCCTTGCCCCGATTGACCGACAGAAAGTACGCGCTGATGCCGCCAACGAACGGAGGCCCCCAGCGTCGCGTCTCGTCGCCGCCTCCAGGTTCCTCGACTTTGATGACGCGGGCTCCCGAGTCGGCAAGAAGTTGGGTCGCCAGCGGGCCGGCCAGGACACGCGAGAAATCGGCGACGAGGATGCCTTCGAGGGGGAGCGTCGATCCACCATTCATCTTCGCGCCTTCGCGTCTTCGCGTGCTCAGATCCGAATCAGCTTCGCATACTTGGCGATGAACTTCTTCGAGCCGATGCGGTCGAAATAGACGGTGAGCTTGGCGTCGGGGCCGGAGCCTTCCATCGTCAGAATGACGCCGTCGCCGAACTGTTCATGGCGTACGCGCTGCGCCCGTTTGAAGTCGGCGCTCGGCGCACTCTGCTGCGTGGCAGGACGGAGCGCCGCCGGATCGAGTTGCACGGGCGATTCTTTGAAGAAGGACAGCACTCCGTTGACCGAGTCGTTCTTGCGCGGTTGTGGTGGCGCAACTGCAACGGGACGCGGCGGGGGAGCCGGGCGGGCGGGCGCTGTGGGCCGTCCGTAGGAGGGCGCGCGCCGGCCTTCGTTCGAGTAGCGGTCGCCGTACCGATCGTACGACCCCATCGGACGCTCGCGCCACGATTGCGCTTCCGGCACATAGCGCGCCCGGGCCATGCGCACTTCCTCGCGTACCTCTTCCGGGATCTCCGTGATGAACGGCGACGGGCTCTGTTCGCGAAACTGCCCGTGAAGGCGGCGCTCCAGGCAGTGTACGCACCAGAGTTGTTCGCGGGCGCGGGTCATCCCGACGTAGCAGAGGCGGCGCTCCTCTTCGAGATCGTCATTCGAATCCTTCGACTGCGAGTGCGGCAGGATTCCCTCTTCCATGCCCGTAAGGAACACGACCTTGAACTCGAGCCCTTTCGCGGCGTGCAGCGTCATCAGCGTCACGCCCTTCTGCGATTCGTATTTGTCGAGATCGGACATCAGCGTCAGCGAATCGAGGTAGTCGCCGAGCGACGCGCCGGGGTTCTGCTCCGAGTACTCCCGCGCAGAGTTCATCATTTCGTCGATGTTCTGCAGGCGTGACTCGTCCTGGAGATCGCGCGACTCCTGCAGCATCCGCCGATAGCCCGTGCGCAGGAGCAGATAGTCGTACAACTCGGGCAGCGGATTGTTCGCCGCGCGATTCAGGTCGTGCACGATCTCGCGAAATTCTTTGACTGCCTTCGAAGCGCGCGGCGGCAGGAACGCAAGTTCGCCTTCGATGATCGTCCACAGCGTGACGTTCTGCGCCGCGGCCTGATCGTTCAACGCTTTCGTCGTCGTATCGCCGATGCCGCGCGACGGCACGTTGATCACGCGCTCGATCGACGGCGTGTCGTGCGGCCGGATCGTCAGGCGGAGAAACGAGAGAATGTCCTTGATCTCGGCCCGCTCGTAGAACTTCACGCCGCCCACGACGGAGTAGGGGATGTTCGAACGGAGCAACTCTTCTTCGAACGGCCGGGACTGCGCGTTCGTTCGAAACAGAATCGCGTAATCTGAGAGTTTGTACTTCCCACGCCCGTTGGTGATCTTCTCGATCACGAACTGCGCCTCTTCGCGCTCGTTGGTGCACGACACCACGCGCACCGGCTCGCCGCTGCCGGAGTCGGTGAAGAGCGTCTTCCCCTTGCGGGCGATGTTGTTCGACACCACGCCGGTGGCCGCGCCGAGGATGTTGCCGGTCGAACGGTAATTCTGTTCGAGCTTGATGATTCGCGCGCCCGGAAAGTCGCGCTCGAAATTGAGGATGTTGTTGATGTCGGCGCCGCGGAACTTGTAGATCGACTGGTCTTCATCGCCGACCGCTACGATGTTCTGCTTCTTGCCGGCCAGCGCCTTGATCAGCATGTACTGCGCGCGGTTGGTGTCCTGGTACTCATCGATCAGAAGGTGCTGGAAGCGGTTGTGGATCTCTTCGGCGACGTCCTCGTTCTTCTCGATGAGCTGGACGTAGTTGCCGATGAGATCGTCGAAATCCATAGCGTCGTACTCTTTCAGGCGCCGCTGGTACATCCGATAGACCTCGGCCACCCTCGATCCGAAGAAGTCGAGCGTCTCTTTTTCGTACTCGGCCGGCCCGATCAGCTCGTTCTTGGCGCCTGAGATGCGGTTCAGAATCGAACGAGGAGGAAACGCCTCGTCGTTCATCTGCAGCTCGCGCATGCAGCGGCGCACGAGCGTGAGCTGGTCGGAGGTGTCATAGACGACGAAGGACTTGGTGTATCCGAGGCGCTCGGCGTGGCGGCGCAACATGCGAAGGGACGTGGAGTGGAACGTGCCGATCCAAAGGCTGCCGTGAGCGCGCGCGCCGCTGTTGGGAGCGAGAAGGCCAACGCGGCTCACCATCTCGCTGGCAGCCTTGTTGGTAAACGTTACCGCGAGGATGTTCGTCGGATGCACACCGAGCTCGCCGATCAGCCAGGCGATCCGATAGGTAATGACACGCGTTTTGCCCGACCCCGCGCCAGCCAGGACGAGAAGCGGTCCTTCGCCATGGGTCACGGCTTCGCGCTGCTGTGGATTGAGTCCGGTAAGATCGATCACTGGGTTGCATGGTAACAGCCGCGCTGTGACGCGAAATCCAAGACCCCGTGAGCGCTGTTACCTGATTGGGAAGAGAATTCGTACTACACTTTGCGGTATCCAACGCGGGGAGTCAGGGGCCGCCGCGGCAACCACTTCGGAGGCTATCTAACATGTTCGGCACACTGGGATTACCTGAGCTTCTCGTCATCTTCGCCATCATCCTCGTCGTCTTTGGCGCCGGCAAGCTGCCGCAACTCGGCAAGGGCCTCGGCGAAGGCATCTCCAACTTCCGCGACGGGCTGAAGGGACGGGACGACAAGAAGGCTGCAACACCGTCGCTCGAAGAAAAGAAGAACGCCTGAAACTCTGCGCGCTGAGGTGCCCGTGACGCTTCGCTGGCTCGTCACCGGAGCGGGCGGGATGGTCGGCCACGACGTTCGCGCGGCGCTGGAAACGCGCGGCGAAGAAGTCGTTGCCTTGTCGAAGAGCGAGCTCGACATCACCGACGGCACCGTCGTTAGCGAAGCAGTCCGCGATGCGCGGCCCGACGTGATCGTCAACTGCGCCGCGTACACGAAGGTCGACGACGCGGAAAAGAAGGAGCATCTGGCGACCGCGATCAACGGTTCGGCCGTCGAGTTTCTTGCGCATGCCGCCGACCGCGCAGGTGCGCTGCTCGTCCAGCTCTCGACCGATTTTGTTTTCGACGGCTCGAAGCGGACTCCCTACGAGATCAATGATCCGACTGCCCCCCTTTCCGCGTACGGGCGCTCGAAGCTC
>DATLVW010000085.1:0-22003 GCA_035577085.1 Thermoanaerobaculia bacterium | reverse complement strand
CGAAGCGATGGCGTACGGCGTTCCGTCGATCGCAGCACGTTCGTCGTCGCTGCCGGAGATCGGCGGCGACGCCGCGCTCTACTTCGAACCGCATGATGCTAAAGGCCTCGAAGCGCAGATCTCCCGCGTGCTGATGGATGCTGCTCTTCGCGAGCACCTCGCTGCGGCAGGACCGCTGCGCGCGGCGCAGTTCCGTTGGGATGTGGCCGCCGAACAGACGCTGGCGGTTTTGCGGAAGGCGGCGGGTTCTTGAAGCACCACAGAGACAGAGAGGGCACAGAGGTTTCGCTTATCTCTGTGTCCTCTGAGTCTCTGTGGTGAGCCTCACAGGAAGCTACACTTGATCCATTGAACTTCCAAGTCACGATCGACGGACGCGCCCTCGTCGGCAACCGCACAGGGATCGGCGTTCACACTGCCGAGATCGCGCGGCGTCTACCCGATGCCCCGCTCATCGCGTCGCATGCGGAGATCGCCGATCGGTCGGGACTCGAGCGCTGCCGCTTTCGCGTCGATCCGATGGCGCTCGGCGTCTTGTGGCAACAGTTCGTACTTCCTCGCATCGCGAAGAGCGGCGTCGTGTGGGGACCGCACGGAACGCTCCCGCTCGCGCTGCGCATCCCGTCGGTGGCGACGCTGCACGATTTCAGCTCGCTGACCATGCCGTTTCGGCATCGCGCGAAGACCGTGCTCTCTTTCAACGCGTTCATCGGACGCAGTCTGCAGATGGCTACGCGCATTGCCGCGGTCTCGCGTGCGGTGGCCGAGGAGGCGGTAAGGTGGTTCGGAGTGGCGAGGGAGCGGATCGAGATTGTTCCGAACGGCGTCGACGACTTCTTCTCGTCGGCGATCGAGGCAGGAGAATCCGACTACGTCCTCTACGTCGGCACGATCGAGCCGCGCAAAGGGCTCGACGACCTGCTGGCTGTTTGGGACTCGCTGCCACAGCCGCGCCCGCGGCTCGTGTTGTGCGGCGACGCCGGCTGGGGCGACGTGCAGCTCCCGAACGGCGCGGAAGTCACTGGCTACGTCGATCGCACGACGCTGCGCGACCTCTACCGCGGTGCGCGCGCCTTCGTCTATCCCTCGCGCTACGAAGGCTTCGGCATTCCTCCGCTCGAGGCGATGGCGTGTGGCTCTCCGGTCATCGCCACGCGCACGGGGGCCATTCCCGAATATGCGGACGGCGCCGCGCTGCTCATCGATCCGGGCGACCGCAACGCCCTTCGCGCCTCGCTCCTTCAACTCCTCGGCGATCAAACATTGCGCGATGAACTGCGCAGTCGCGGCGCTGAGCGGGCGCGCGCTTACTCGTGGGAGCGGTCGGCGGCATTGATGACACAACTTCTTGCTGAGGCGGCGCGGTGAGAATCGGGATCGACGCCAGGAAGATTGCCGACTTCGGGATCGGCACGTACATCCGCGGATTGCTGGGTGCTCTCGTGGCGCAACGGGACGGCGACACCTACGTCGCCTTCGCACCGGAGAGCCATGCCCGGTTTCTGCCGGCAGGGATCGAGCACGTGGTCCTCGACGCGCCGCACTACTCGATCCGCGAGCTCGTTGCGGTCGGACGGGCCGCCGACCGCGCGAAGATCGATCTCTTCCACGCCCCGCACTACGTCGTTCCCTTCACTAGCGTGCCCCTTGTCGTCACGGTCCACGATCTCATCCACCTTCGTCATCCGAACCCGCTGGCGCGGATGTACGCCCGGCAGATGCTCGGCCGCGCGGTGCGCCGCAGCCAGCGCGTGCTGACGGTGAGCGAAAGCGTGAAGCGCGAGATCGTAGCTACGTTCGGCTGCGCCGACGAGCACGTCGTCGTCACGCCGAACGGTGTCGGCCCGCCTTTCGCTGCGGAGGGCAACGCGGCGGAAGGACGCTACTTCCTCTACGTCGGCAACGACAAGCCGCACAAAAACGTCGATGTGCTCGTCGACGCATTCGACAGAATCGACGGCGCCTCGCTCGTTCTCACCGGTGCGCCGTTCGAGCGCTTCCGCGACCGCGAGCGCGTCGTCGTCAGCGGATTCGTGAGCGATGACGAGCTGGCGGCGCTCTACCGCGGCGCGATTGCGCTGGTGATGCCGAGCCGCGAAGAGGGCTTCGGCCTTCCCGCACTCGAAGCGATGGCCTGCGGATGCGCGGTGATCACGTCGAATGCGGCGGCGCTCGTGGAGATCACGGGTGATGCGGCACTGCATGCCGAGCCGGCGATCGATGCGCTCGCCGATGCGATGCAGCGCGTCGCATCCGACGCGGCGTTGCGCGCCGATCTCGCGCGGCGCGGCATCGAGCGCGCGAAAAACTTCACGTGGATGCGCTGCGCGGAGCGCACGCGCGGCGCGTATCGCGCCTCGATGACGCGCTGAAAAGCACTCTTTTTCGTGGAACGGACGTGGAACATCGCGTCTCGATTACGATTTTCATAAACAATTGCTTGACAATATGGATTAACGATCGCATATTAACGACAAGTTAAAACGATGATCGCCACGAACTGGAAGAACAACCTCGAAGCTCCGGTGAATGTCGAAGGTCGTCGTCTCTTCACACCCCGCCGCAACCCCAACCCGAAAAACGATTGCCCGGAGAAATCCGGCGTGTTTTGCCAAGTAGGCGCGACCGTGAGGTCCCGTACGGCATGAAAGGCAGGTGAGCTTGATGGCCGCAAAGAAAAAGGCAGCAGCGAAGAAGCCAGCTAAGAAGTCAGCGAAGAAGAAGTAAGCACTTCATCGACTTTTGGGGAGTCGTACTCGAGGGGCCTTCGGGCCCCTCGTTTTTTTTCGATAACCTTTTCGCTCGCGCACCGTTCTCTATCGTGGAGGACACACCCCATGCGCAAGCAACTTCTCTTCGTGGCGGCGGCGCTGCTCCTGGCTGGAGCCGCAGCGGCCGATGACGAGGTAACCCACTCCTTCTCCACATCCTCGGCACGCGCGCACGTCCACCGCGTCGTCATCGACATTCCGGCCGGCAGCGTGAAGATCCGCAACGGCGCCTCAGACCGCATCGTCGTCCGCGGCGAAGTCCGCCGCCACTTCGACGGCTACCGGCGCCGGGCCAAGGAACAGTCGATCGCGGACGACATCAGCACCGAGATCGCGATCGACGGCGACGAGGCAACCGTGCGGCGGCACTACGGCCCCGGCGCGCAGAGCTGGAGCGCAAAGAGCATTCATACCGAGGTCGATGTCACGGTCGACGTGCCGCCGGGAGTCGACGTCGACGTCTCCACGCGCTACGGCGAGGTCAACATCGACGGCGCGTTCGGCAGAATCGACACGGACTTGCGCGCCGGCGAAGTTCACGTCCGGACTCCCCGCGTGAACGTCCGCGACCTGCGCGCCTCGGTGCTCATCGGCGAGGTGCACACCTACTTCGGCGATCACTACATCGAGAACGAGGGCGTCTTTCCCCGCACTGCGCACTTTTACAACGCCGCGGGGCGATCCGACGTGAGCGTCCACTCGACCTTCGGCGAGGTACACGTCACGCTGACGCAGTGATGAAGGCGACGGCGTCCTCGCGCGTCGTGATCCGGCCGGAAAGCTGTTCCTCGAGCAGCGCGCGTTTCAACTGACCGACGCGCGGACCGGCAGCGATTGCGGCCAGCGAGGCGATCTCGTCGCCGGTGAGCAGCGGCCGCATCGCGAAGTCGGGAAGGTCGATGCGCTCCTCGCGGCCGACTGCCCGCAGCATCGGCGTCAACTGCCCGGCGACGATCTCGCCGGCGTCGTACAGGTCGAGCAGAGAGTGAGCATCGCTGAGATGTTGCAGCGTGACAACGTCCCGCAGCAGCGTCCCGCTCAGTCGCCACCGTTTCGCAAACCCCTCGGCGTCCGGAACCAGCAGCGCCAGCGCCGCGGCCAACGGCACGTCATCCGCTTCGAACGCGTTTGGATCGAGTGCCCGGTCGAAAAGCGGCACGTCGAGCGCTGTCTCGTGCAGCAAGGCTAGGGCGCGACGGAAGGACTTCGCGGAAAAGATCACGGTCAGCTCGTACGCAACCCGTTCGACCGCCACATCGGCAACGCGCGGAGCACGTTCGCGAATCGCCGTCAGCGTGGCGTCATCGATCGAGAAACCGAAGCGCACCGCCATCCGCACCGCCTTGACCATCCGCAGCGGATCGTCGTCGAAGTTGCTGGCGTCGACCATGCGGACGATGCGCGCTTTGAGGTCAGCGCGGCCGCCGTGCGGGTCGAGCAATGCGCCCGAGCGCAGATCGACGGCCATGGCGTTGACGGTGAAATCGCGGCGGGCAAGATCGGCGTCGATGCTGCCATCGAGCAGCGCCGCAAAATCGTAAACGTGCGGACCGTCGACCACACGCCACGCGCTGAGATGATCTTCGCGTCCGAGCCGGATGACGTTGCGGCCCTGCACTCTTGCGCAGGCAAGTGGATCGAGACAGGCCACATCAACGTCGGCGGGAGCAGCGCCGAAGATCAGATCGCGAACCGCCCCACCGACGACGTAGGCATCCGCGGGAAGCGTGCGAAGGCGCGGGAAGAGGCGGAGGAGGTCGGCGCGGAGGGTTTCCAAGGCGTCATGCCCCAACTAACACCATCGGGCGGGACGCCCGATGGCCGCGGGCGAGACGCCCGCACTCCTAGGCGACCACATTCTGCAAGACCCCGATGCCTTCGATCTCGACCTCGACGTGGTCGCCGGCGGCGAGGGGGCCGACGCCGGCGGGAGTGCCGGTCAGGATCACGTCGCCTGGTTCGAGCGTCATCACCGAGGTGATGAACTCGATGACGGCGCCGCAGTTGAAGACCATGTCGCGCGTGTTGCCGTTCTGTTTGACATCACCGTTGACCCGCGTGCGAAGCGAGAGCGCGGATGGATCGAGATCCGTTTCGATGCAGGGGCCGAGGGGGCAGAAGGTGTCGAAGCTCTTGCCGCGCGTGAATTGCACATCCTTCTTCTGCAGATCGCGGGCGGTTACGTCGTTGGCGCAGGTGAAGCCGAGGACGACGCTGCGCCAGTTGGCGGCGGTGATGTTCCGCGCGGTCTTGCCGATAACGATGGCCAGCTCTCCCTCGAAATCGACGCGCTGCGATTGCGGGGGACGGATGATCGTGCCATTCGGCGGCAGAAGAGCGCTCGGCGGTTTGAGAAAAATGATCGGCTCGGAAGGCGCTTCGTTGCCGAGCTCCTTCGCGTGCTCGGCGTAGTTCCGTCCCACCGCGACAATCTTTGTGGGGACAACGGGAGGCAGGAGTTCGGCAGTGCCCCGGGGAATCGCGTGGCTTGTGGCCTGGCCAAGCGCGGTCGCATCACGGCCCGTGTAACGAACGATCCGTTCACCATCCTCCACACCGATGGCGACACGGCCCCCGTCGAGAAAGCGATAGATTTTCACAGCGACGAATTGTAATCGTAGAATCCGCAACCATGGCGCAAACGACGTTGTTCACCAAAGCTGACATCGACCGGCGTGTAGCGGAAATGGGCGCGGAGATCACGAGGGACCTCGCGGGCAGTGACCTCATCGCAATGTGCGTGCTCAAGGGCGCGATGTTCTTCTGCAGCGACCTGATGCGGCAGATCGCCTTCGACGTCGCTCTCGACTTCATCCAGATCTCGTCGTACGGCAATCAGAAGACGTCGTCCGGCGTGGTCACGATCCTGAAGGAACCGCAGCTCGACATGCGCGACCGGACGGTGCTGATCATCGAAGACATCATCGACAGCGGCCTCTCGATGAAGGAAGTCTTCCGCTACATCAAACTCGACCGCGGCGCGAAGGAAGTGCGCACGGCGACGTTCCTCGACAAGCCGACCGCGCGAAAAGTCGAGTTCAAAGCAGACTACATCGGTTTCTCCATCGACCCGAAGTTCGTCGTCGGCTACGGACTCGACTTCGCGGAGAAGTACCGGAACATCCCGGACATACAGGTTTTAGAAGAGTGAGTTTACGTAGGTCGGACTCTCTAGTCCGACATCACGTGCGGTCGGACTGGAGAGTCCGACCTACGTAAAACCTAGTGTAAGTATCCCGTCGTCGGCTACGGACTCGACTTCGCGGAGAAGTACCGGAACATCCCGGAGATTCAGGCGCTCAAAGAGTGAGTTTACGTAGGTCGGACTCTCTAGTCCGACATCACGAGTAGTCGGACTGGAGAGTCCGACCTGCGTAAAACCTAATGTAAGTAGCCAGCTACGGACTCGACTTCGCGGAGAAGTACCGGAACATTCCCGGACATACAGGTTTTAGAAGAGTGAGTTTACCTACTTCAAGTATCCCGTCATCAGCATCGCGATCATCGCCGCCCCCAACGCGTACCGGTAATAGATGAAGACGTGCGTCGTGTGCGTTCGCAGGTAGCGGATCAGAAACCAGATCGAGGCATAACCGGAGATGAAAGCCACGACGATGGCCACTGCGATCGGCGTCCAGCCCAACGCGCCGAGGGCGTGGCGCTCCTTGAAGAGCTCGAGGAAGCCCGCGCCGCCGACCGCCGGAATCGAGAGCAGGAACGAGTAACGCGCCGCAGTGGGCCGGTCGATCCCGCGAAAGATCGCCGGCATGATCGTCGAGCCGCTGCGTGACGAGCCTGGGATGAGCGCCAGACATTGCCCGAGCCCGATGACAGCGGCGTCCATCACGGTCATGTCATCGAATCCTCGGAACTGCCTCCGTTTCGCGTACGCCTCGGCGATGTGCATCAGGATGGCCACCGCGATCACCATCGTCGTGACGATCCACAACCCGCGAAAGGTCGATTCGATGTGCTTCTTGAAGAGCAACCCCAGGATGACGATGGGGATCGTGCCGATGACGACCAGCCAGGCCTCGCGCGAGTCGACATCCGCGAGCGGCCGGCGCGTGACGAGCCCGCGAAAGAAGCCGCCGATGAGCCGAACGATGTCGCTGAAGAAATAGATGATCGCCGCCAGCAGCGTCCCGAACTGAATCACCGCCGACACCGCCGCCCCCGGATCGCCCCATCCAAGAACGGACGGAACGATCAGCAGATGCGCCGTCGAGCTGACGGGGATGAATTCGGTCAGGCCCTGAACGAGGCCGAGGATGATTGCTTCGGGGATGGTCATTGGTTTCGTTCTCCGTGGGTGCTCGATAGTGCTGAGAGACTAGAGATCAGCGATCAGACGGATCGGACCGATCGTTACACGCTCTGATCTCTGATCTCTAGTCCCTGATCTCTGCTTCACCTCACATCTCCCAGATCACGGGCAGAATCATCGGTCTTCGTCCCATCGATTTGCGGAAGTAGCGTTTGAGCAGCGCGCGCATCTTTTCCTGCACCAGATCGCTGTCGCGCAATTCGTCGGGGCCGCACGCGTGCAGCATCTGCACGAGTTGTGCGCGCACCTCGGCCAGGATGTCCTGGCTCTCATCGACATGCAGTAATCCGCGCGTGATGATCTCCGGTTCGCGTCCGACCAGGCCATTCGAGTCGATCGCCACGACGACGATCACGAAGCCATCCTCGGCCAGATGCTTCCGGTCGCGCACGACGACTTCCGGCACTTCCTCCGCCTCGGAGTCGATGAAGACCTTGCCGTACGGCACGCGCTCTTCGAGCACGCGGATCTCGTCGCCGGCGATCTCCGCGACCTGCCCGTTTGTGATGACGATGCCGTGCGGGACGCCGACGCTCTTCGCCAATCGCGCGTGATGTATGAGATGCCGAAGCGTGCCATGGATGGGGATGAAGAACTTCGGGCGCGTGACGTTGAGCATCAGCTTCAGCTCTTCTTCGCAGGCGTGGCCGGAGACGTGAACGCTCGCGTTCTCCCAGTTCAGCACCTCGGCGCCGCGGCGGTAAAGGTTGTCGATGACATGCGAGACGGCGCGCTCGTTGCCCGGAATCGTGCGCGCCGAAAGAATGACCACATCGCCCTTCTGGATCTCGACTGATTTGTGCTCGCCGATTGCCATGCGGGAGAGAGCCGATGACGGCTCGCCCTGCGTGCCGGTCGTCAGGATGAGCACTTCGTGATTCGCATAGTCGGACGGCTTCGCGTTCGCTCCCGGGCGCTGCTCCCGCGGGATGCGCAAGTAGCCGAGACGCTCGGCGGTTTCGGCGTTGTCGACGAGCGAGCGTCCGATGAGAAAGACCTTGCGTTTGTGTTTGCGCGCGGCGTCTACGATCTGCTGCACGCGGTGGATGTGCGAGGCGAACGTCGTGACGATGATGCGGCCGGTAAGGTTCGCGAAGATGTTGACGAGCGAATTGCCGACCGACTTCTCCGACGGCCCGTGACCCGGCACAAGCGCGTTGGTCGAATCGCTCATCAATGCCAGCACGCCCTCTTCGCCATACGCCGCGAAGCGTGCCAGATCGGTGCGTTTGCCGTCGACCGGGGTGTGATCGATCTTGAAGTCGCCGGTGTGAATCAGAGTTCCCACCGGCGTGCGAATGGCCAGGCCGAGGGCGTCGACGATCGAGTGCGTCACCTGGATCCCTTCGACGCGGAACACGCCGGCGTCGACGACATCGCGCGGCATGAACGGGCGGAGATCGACGTCCTCGATCCCGAACTCTTCCAGCTTGTCGCGTACGAATCCGAGCGTGAGCGGCATTCCGTACACCGGCACGTGCAGTTGCTCGACGAGAAACGGAACCGCGCCGATGTGGTCTTCGTGGCCGTGCGTGAGAAAGACCGCCTTCACGCGCTCCGGCCGGTCGAAGAGGTAGGTCATGTCCGGGACGATGACGTCGACGCCGAGGGTCGAGGCGTCGGGAAACATCATCCCGCAGTCGGCGATGATGGCGTCGTCGCCATACTCGTAGACCATCAGGTTCATCCCGATCTCGCCGAGCCCGCCGAGAGGGATGATTCTGAGTGCGGCGCCTGGCGGCGCCGCGTTGTCGGTTGTCGGTTGTCGGTTGTCGGTATCTTCAGGCATGGTTCATGAGGACGGCGATGCTATCGCACCGACAACCGATAACGGATAACTGACAACTGACAACCGGCAACCGGCAACCGACAACGCGCCGAAGGCGCAATCAGGGATAAATCCGATTCAGCATTCGCGGATACGGAATCGTCTCGCGAAGATGCGGGACGCCGCTGATCCAGGCGACGCAGCGCTCGATTCCCATGCCGAAGCCGGAGTGCGGGAAGGTGCCGTATTTGCGCACGTCGAGGTACCACTGGAACTTCTCGACCGGCAGTTTGTGCTGCTTGATCCGTTCGAGCAGCAGGTCATGATCGTGGATGCGCTGCGAGCCGCCGATGATCTCGCCGTAGCCTTCGGGCGCGATCATGTCGAGGCCGAGAACGACCGAGGGATCGTTCGGATCGGGCTGCATGTAAAACGCTTTGATATCGGTCGGGTAGCGGCTGATCATCACGGGACGATCGAAGGAGTTGGCGATGACTGTCTCTTCGTCGCCGCCGAGGTCGTCGCCGAATTTGGCATCCATCCCTTTGGAGGCGAGAAGATCGATGGCTTCGCGATAGGTGATGCGTGGGAACGGCCGCTTCACCCCTTCGAGCTTCGACTGATCGCGCTCGAGTGTCTTCAACTCTTCCTGGCAGCGCTCGAGCGCGCGCGTGACGAGGTACTCGACGAACTCCTCGGCCAGCGACTGCAGCCCTTCGAACTCGAGGAACGCAACCTCGGGCTCGACCATCCAGAACTCCATCAGATGGCGGCGCGTTTTCGATTTTTCGGCGCGGAAGGTAGGACCGAAGCAGTAGACCTTGCCGAATGCTGCCGCTGCCGGCTCGAGATAGAGCTGGCCCGACTGCGAGAGGTAGGCCTTCTCGCCGAAGTAGTCGGTCTCGAACAGCGTCGACGTTCCCTCGGCAGCATTGGCGGTGAGGATCGGCGAATCGATGAGGACGAAATCGCGGTCGTAGAAGAAATCGCGGATGCCTTTCTCGACCTCGTTACGAATGCGCAGAACGGCATGCTGCTTCGATGACCGCAGCCAGAGGTGGCGGTGGTTCATCAGGAAGTCGGTGCCGTGCTCTTTCGGCGAGATCGGATAGTCAGCAGCCGGGCCGACGATCTCCAGCGTTTCGACGCCGAGCTCCACACCGCCGGGAGCACGCGCCTCGCTGCGAACCGTACCGATGATGCGCACCGACGACTCCTGCGTCACTTCGTCGGCAGCCTTCCACGTCTCTTCGCTGACTTCCTTCTTGAAAACGACGCACTGCAGATAGCCGCTGCCGTCGCGGACGATGGGGAAAATCAGCTTGCCGGCCGTGCGCTTGTTGTACAGCCACCCATCAATGGTGACCTTCTCCCCGACATGCTGCGATAGCTCTTTGATTCGAACGTTGGTCATAAAGGGCCGGGATTATAGCGGACGAAGTCCGGCGTCCTGCGCGTTAGGCGGCGAGACGCCGCCTGGCCAGCCGGCGGGACGCCGGCGTTCCGCCGGCACAAGGCGCGCGATGTGCGGGTTTGAGCGTTGCTCAGCGCGCCATACGCGGATGGAACGCTGGCGTCCTCGCCGGCTGGCTCGGCGGCGTCTCGCCGCCGTCACCGCGTCGCCTTCACCGACAGCGATTGCGGCCCGAGCGTGACGAGTCGCCATCGACGCCGAGGTGGAAGCGCCCGGCTAAGGCTTGGCCGCCCTCCGACGCGGGGGCGAAGGTCCGACGTTCACGACGACAGCGCCGGCAGCACTGGAACCGAGCGAATTGGTGACCGTCAACCGCACGGTGTAGGAGCCTGCCGATGCATACGCGCGGTTGGGGGAGCGGAGTGATGAAACACCGCCGTCGCCGAAGTCCCATGAGTAGGTGTCGCAGTCCTGGAACGTGTAGCCGACCCCGAGCGCCGAAAAGGAGATTGCTTCCCCGGCTGCGCATTTGGTTGCCGAGGTAGTGCAGCCGGTTGAACCGCCGTGAAACGCGACGACGACGGACCCCGGAGCGCTTGCCGGACAGGCAGCGGCCGTGATCGAGACATTGTCGACTCCTGCGCTGAAACAATCCACGCTGTCGACTTCCGCGAAGCGAACTCGAACCGTACGTCCGGCGAACAACGAGAGGTCGTATGTATGACGTGAGTATGCCGTGTCGAAGCGCGAGTCCGTGGCCTTGGTTTGGAAGAGATTGGCCAGCACTCCTGAGCCGGTATCCGCCACCGGCGCCGACGGATCCAGCAGATCGACTCGAAATTGCTGGTTCGGCGTCTGGTGAAAGTCAAGCGTCGGCGCTATCTCGAAAACGGAGCCCGAGTTCAAGTAGAGGTCGAATGACAGCGTCACGGAGCTGGCTCCGCTGGGAATCGCGACGTCCTGATAGAGGATGTGCGAGCCGTGAGTGCTCTGCGTGGTCATCGCGGCGAACCCGCTGGGCGGCTGGGGAACGACGAAATCCTTCGAGCAGCCCTGTGTGGCCGGCACAGGCATGGTTCCCATCTGGGCATACCAGCTCCCGGAACTTCCCGTCAGATTGAACACTGTCCAACCGGTAAATACGCTTGTGCCGAGCCCTCCGTTCTGCTCGAAGTCGCCGTTCACTACAAGATTCGCCGGATCGGCACCGATGGCAGCGCCGGCTTCGAAGCAGAAAAGAGCAACGGCGAAGAGGCACCAATGCGTTTTCATGGCATCCGATTCTCCTTGCCAGTTACTACGAGCAAACAACCGGACTGGATTCAGGTGGTGCGGGGCTTGACGGAGCGCCGGCGTCTCGCCGCCGTCAGCGCGGCACTTTCACCGACAGCGACTGCGGCACGATCGTGATCGTGATCGGCGTTTCCATCGTCACGACTTCGCCGTCGACGCCGACGGAGAAGTGTTTCTTTGACGACTGCACGCGCACGCGCGACGTACGGAACGAGCGGAAGCCTGGTGCGCTATGTACGCGGCCGGCGAGATAGTGGGCCACGAAACTGGTCAGCGCGAGGCGCCGGACATGCGGCAACCAGTAGATCGACAGCCGCCCTTCCTCGAGTGCCGGGCGCGGCGCTTCGATGCCGAGGCGCGAGAGGTCGTACACGTTGTTCGAGATCATCAGAACGTGCGTGCGAATCACCTCGTGGTGATTCTCCGTATCGAGCGTGACGGCGATGTGCGGGTACTTCCGGAGCGTGCCAAGCGCGGCGAAAAGACGGGCCTTCCAGCGCGGATAATCGCGTCCCCTTTCTTCGCGGCGCGCCACCAGTTCGGGATAGAGACCCATCGAGACGTTGTTGACGAAGAAGCGATCGTTCACGCGGGCGGTATCGATCGGCTTCGTGGCACCCGAGACGATCACATCGAGCGCGTCGCGCCAGACGAGTGGGATGCCGAGGTCTTTCGCGAAATGGTTGTAGGTGCCGACGGGAATCACGCCGAGGATTGCATCCGTGTTCACGAGTGGCTGAACGACCGCGTTGATCGTTCCGTCGCCTCCCGCAGCAACGAAGAGGCGAATCCCTTCCTGCACTCGCTGGTTGATGACATCTGCACAATCGAGCCCGCGAGTCACGCGGATGACCTCCAGTCCGGCCTCGGCGGCCGCCTGCTGGAGAGCATCTTGCTCCGCCGCAGGCATCTTCAGGCCCGATGACGGATTGAAAAACATGACGCCTTTAACTTTTTGCTCCGGCAATATCAACTCCAACGCTGGCGTTTGCAGAACGGCAAAATGAAACGGAACAATCGACTCATCGTCCTGACCGCCCTCCTCGCTGCACTGCAAGTTTCCGTCCTCTCGCTGGCAGCTGCTGAGACTCCGAAAGAATGCGCTCTCTGTGCCGGTGTGGTTTCGGACCTCGCGATCGTCCCTGCCACACCCGTGCCGCTGCTCGTTCGCATCCGCCAGGATGATTTCGCGGCAGCGGGCACCGCGCTCGATGCCATGCCGCCAGCCGTGCGCGCGAAGATGACCATCGTCATCGGATATGCCGTTGCTGCGGACAAAGACCCGATGGCCGACGTCGAGACGCACACGCAGGCGATCGTCGACTGGGCGCGCACACACGGACCATTCGAGGGAATCGGCATCGCTGTGGACAACGTGACGCCGGCCGTCGGCGGCTATGCGATCAAACGGCTCGCCGTTACCGCACAAGGGCAGAACGCGGCGTCGAGGATCGTGTTCGAGGGAGTCGGAGCAACACCGACGCTGACTCCCGAATCGCTCACCATGCTCGCCGACACCGGCGCGCAGTCGTACGTCGACGTACTCCTCACCGATGCCACGAGCGTGAAGTCGACCGCGGCGTGGGTTCTTGAAAAGGATCCGGTGAAGAAGATCTGGGCCGTTGTTCCGCCGCAATCGCCGAACGTTTTCTTCGATGTCGCCCGCGCGTTCGCCGACGGCGCGACCCGTGCCTTCACGAGCGCTCCTCCAACCGCCGATCTCCTCGCCTCGGCGGCCAGTTTCGACCGCGCACTCATCGGCGACTACGCCTTCGACTCCACGGCCAAGATCGATCTGCTCGACGCCAAAGGCAACAAGATCGACGAGCCCGCCCTGGCGTTTGTGCGCGGCGAGGATCTCCGCACCATCATCGTTCCGAAGGGCGATGCTTCTGCGTCGACCATCGTTTCGCTGGCTGGCGACGACTACAAACTTCCCCGCCGCTACGACGCGGCGGGCGACAAAGACGTGACCGACGTCGGCACAAAAGGTGGCCGTTTCCTGATGGGGATGCCGCCCGTGACGAAGCCGTTCGTCTTCACGGTCGAGCACAACGAAGTGCCACGCGCGAACGTGACCAAGGAAGCGTTGAACATCACGGGCCACCGCGGCATCCCGGTCGAAGAGATCATCCGCAATCACCAGACGTACAAGTCATACCAGGAGTCGATCCAGCCCCGCTACGTCGCGCGCGACGCCACCAAGCTTCGCTTCACGATGACGGGCGGCGATGCGATCGAAGCGACCATCGCCGGCGACTACTTCTCCGATCCGAAAGGGCGCGCCGACTGGATGTGGCAGGACTTCTACCTCAACGGCGTGAAGTGGAAGTACGGGAAGATCCCGGAGCTGCCGCTGATCCAACCCGAGAAGGTGACGCAGCTTCCGCTCGACATCCATCTCACGAACGAATATCGCTACGAGCTCGTTCGCGAGACCGACCTCCTCGGCTATCACACCTACGAAGTGCGCTTTGAACCGCCAGCGAAGGCCGCGGCGACCCTGCCGCTCTATCGCGGCACGGTGTGGATCGACACCCGAACGTGGGCGCGCATCCGCCTGTCGATGGTGCAGCTCAACCTGACCGGCGAGATTCTCTCGAACGATGAACGGGTCGACTTCCAGCCGTTCGCGCGCACGACGCACACGCCGCTCACAGCCGCGGAAGTTGCCAAGGCCGACCCGCGCGAGATTCTCTGGCTGCCGAAAGTCGTCAGCGCCCAACAGGTCGTCTCGGCGGCGGGACACGGCACCGTCGTTCTGCGTGAGACCGACTTCACAGACTTTCGCATCGATCCCGCTGACTACGACACGCACCTCGCGGAAGCCGAGAAGTCGGACGCGCGGATGGTGCGCGAGACAAAAGCGGGCCTCCGCTATCTCGAACGCACACCGACCGGCGAGCGCGTTGTCAAAGAAGGCTTCGACTCCTCGCGCACCTTCCTCCTCGGCGGCATTCACCACGACTCCGGCCTGCAGTATCCGGTCGTCCCCCTCGGCGGCATCGACTACTTCAACTTCGATTTCAAGCACACGGGCATCCAGACGAACGTTTTCTTCGCCGGCGTCGTCCTCGTCGCCAACGCCACGAATCCGAACGTGGCCAACACGCAGACGAACGTCGGCGCCGACCTTTTCGCGATCGCTATCCCTTCGACTCAATCGCTGTATCGGGGCGGCAAGGAGCAGCTCGGTGAAGAGGTGAAGGCGCTGCCGACGCGCATCTCCATCCGCGCCGGGCATCCGTTCCTGCAGTTCGGCAAGGTCGATGTCTCGCTGACCGTCGAACACGACACCTACATGCGCAGCGACAACACCGCATCGACGTTCATCGTGCCGTCCGATACGTTCGTCATCTCGCCGTCGATCGACGGGCAGTACGCACGCTGGGGCGCCACGGTCACCGGCTTCTTCGACTACAACAAGCGAACGACGTGGAAGCCGTGGGGGAACCCGGCGGAGTTCGATCCGAAGCAGAAGACGTACATGGACTTCGGCGGCTCGATCGCCAAGAGCATCTATCTGCCGAAGTTCCAGCGCATCGGCGTGGAAGTCGATTACATGGACGGAACGCGCCTCGATCGTTTTTCGGAGTACGGTTTCGGCTTCTTCGGGGCGCAGCGGATTCACGGCATCAAGTCCGGCTCCGTCCTCGCCGACCGCGCCATCCTCGGCCACCTTTCGTACGGCTTCGTCTTCTCCGATCAGTTCCGCCTGGAAGCGTTCTACGACCACGGCCTGATCGACAACAAGCTCGCCGGCTATCAGCGCGAGCCGTTCCAGGGCCTCGGCATCGCCGGCCAGACGGTTGGCCCCTACGGAACGCTGCTGCGCCTCGACATCGGCAAGACGATCGGACGCAACGCGCAAAAGGGGTTCGTGGCGGATGTGGTGTTCTTGAAGTTGTTTTGATCGGGGGGCGGGGTGTAGGGAGTGGGGTGTGGGAGAGTTTCAAGAACGCTGTCTCTCTCCCACACCCCACCCCCCACAGCCCACTCCCCAAAACAAAACCGTGCAGGGCCGCCGCTCGCACCAGCCGTAGCCGTGCCCAACCTTGGCCATCGAGGGGGCCTCTGCACGCATTCAGTTAGACGGACACACGCTCCCACTTTTCCGCTTTGCGACCAAAATTGCCCCTTTGATCCCGCCATGATCGGTCGGAATGACGCGGAATTCCTCGCAGCCGCGCCTATGAAGGATCGCGGTCACGCGCTCCAAGTCGTACTCATTCATCTGCATGTAGGGCATCGGCCGCTCGCCGCGCATGCGCAGGACGATGCGATGCACGAGCGGCACACGGCCTCGAATCGTGCGTGCTACTCGGCGCAGGAATGAGCCTGGACGGCGGAAGGTGAATTGCAGCGCAGCTACGCCGTCATCGGAGAGGTGGCTTAAAAGCTCGTCGAGCAGCGCCTCGCCCCGCCGCACGGGGATGTGCTGAAAAACGATCAGCGAGACGATGAGGTCGAAGCAGGCGTCGGGGATCTCCGCCGAAAACGTCGCTTGCGGAACGTTCTCACGAGCGATCCGTAGCATGCTCGGCGCAACATCGACGCCGGCCACACGCTCGATCCGCTTCGTCAACGCGCGCGTCAGGCGCCCAACACCGCATCCAAAGTCGAGCGCGGACTTTGGCGCAAAGTCGGGTTGGGCAATGAGAACGAAAAGGTAGGCGATGTCCGCCTCCCCGCTGGCGAAGAAAGCCTCCCGATCCACCTCGGACATCCGTTCGCGAAGAAAGCGCTCGTCGGTAAGGACGGCGAAGAACGGCTCCGCCTCACCCAGAGCATTCCAGTCGTCAGCGGAACGGTCGCGCATCGAGAAGAGCGTAGCAGGAGTCTCCGCGCGGGTGACGGCGGCGGGACGCCGCCGAGCCAGCCGGCGAGGACGCCAGCGTTCCATCCGCAAGAGACGCGCTTTGTGGCAGCGTCCCCATTCGCCCATCGCGCGTTTTGCGCCGGCGGAACGCTGGCGTCCCGCCGGCTGGCTTGGCGGCGTCCTCGCCGCCATCACCCGGTCGGCTGCTCCTCGCCTACTCCGCCACTGCCGTAGCCCACCCACTTCCACCCGCGCAATCCCGCTTTCGCAGGGTTGTTCAGCACGTAGTTCCGGCTGTCCCGAAAGTCTCGCGCGTCGCGCACGATGCGATCGTAGTACTCGCGCTGCCAGATCACGCCTTGCCCGATCTCATGCGACGTGTACGACTTCCATGAATGCATGATCTCGGGCAGATCGGCGCCGCGCTCGAGGTAGAACATCGCGTGAACGTGATTCGGCATCACGCACCACGCGTGAAGGTTGTACCGAGTCCGATCGAAGTGCTGCAAGGCACCCGCGACGATGGCAGCATTTCGATCCTCGCGCAGGATGCAGCTTCCGTAGCCCGCGTCGAGATGCGAATCGAGCCGCAAGGCGAACATGCGGTCCGCTTCTGCGCGCTCCGAGGCATTCATGGCTGTTCGAAGGATGTGCTCACGCTCCTCGAATAGTGCCTGGGCGACGGCCCGTGGCAGCGAGTCGCGAAGGCGGAAGGTAATTGAGTAGTTCGCCTGATCCAGCTCCCAGTGCGGGAGTCTTCCCCTTGAACGGCGATTTAGATTTCTGTGATTGGGGACAATGAAATTGTCATAGCGCATAGCGCGCCGGAGCCAGCGCGTCTGATGGTGTGGGGCGAGAAGGCTACCTCGGAGTGGGTGGCAATGCAACGGCGGCGGGACGCCGCCGAGCCAGCCGGCGAGGACGCCAGCGTTCCATCCGCAGGTGTCGAGCTTTGTGCCGGCGGAACGCTGGCGTCCCGCCGGCTGGCCAGGCGGCGTCCTCGCCGCCTACCGCGCCGCGAGCACTGAACCCTGATGCAACTCGACGATCTCGATCAGTTCGCGCAAATCCCTGATCGTTGCGTGGGGCACGATCTCCAGGCCGTGATCGACGGGCGGGGCGATGGCGGTGCCGCGCGTGGGGGGGTCGAAGTGGACGCCGGTCATGCCGAGGCTTTGGGCGCCGTGGACGTCGACGTAGATGTTGTCGCCGACGAACATCATCTCGTCATAATCGACGCCGAGTGAGTCGCGAAGGGTGGAGAAGATCGAGGGGTTTGGTTTGCAGACGCCGTGCTCGTTCGAGAAAACCATGGCATCGATCGACGAGGCCATGCCGAGGTGCTCGAGAATCTCGCGGAGCGCATAGCCGGGTGTGCGGCCGGTATTGCTGATCAGACCGATGAGATATCCGCGCTCTCGCAGCGATGCCAGCACCTCGTTCGCGCCTGGGACAGGACTAGGAAGGATATCGACGGCGGCGCGGGCGTAGACATCTTCGAGAGCGGCCAGCGACGGTTCATCGAACGTTGCTGTATCGAGTCCCAGCTCGTCGAGAAAGTGCTCGATCTGCACACGGCAAGCGATGTCTTCATCGCGCGACCAGTAGCGCTCGTAGCATCGATGCCAGAAACTTCGGTACGCAGTTTCGATGCGCGCGGCCGTCTCTTCGAATCCGCGCTCGACGAGAACGCGCTCCATTCTGTCCAGCCGCAGCCGCTCCTGACGCCGCGAGATTTCGGGCGTGTCGGTGAGCAGCGTTTCCCAGAGATCGAAGGCGATTGCTTTGAGCATGGAATGTGGACGAAGCGATGCCGGACGATTCTACCCCGCGTTTTCCACGCGCTTTGGCCGGACCGGCGTGACAGAAACGGAGTGAGGACAGACGCGCGTCTGCCCTCACTCCCCTGTCGTTATTCGCCGATCTTCATGACCATTGCGCCGGCCATGGCCAGCAGCAGGCCCATGATGATGAGGCCGAGCGTGCTCAGGGTCGGGCCACCGGCGGGGGCTTGCGCCGCACTGCCTCCGTTGCCGGTGTTGTCGGTGTTGTTCGTGGTGTCCGGATCGAATTCCGCCGGCGTCGCGGTCGCGCTGTTGTCGAACGCGCCCGCGGCCACAATCGTGGCTGTGACGTTGATCGTTGTGCTGGCACCGACGGCAAGGGTTGCGATCGTGCACGGAAGGGCCGCGCAACCACCACCCGAGACGTTGGTGATCGTCAGGTTCGTTGGCGTGTCGGTGACCTGGATGCTCGTGGCCGTCGAGGGACCGGAGTTATGTACGACAAGCGTGTAGCTGATCGACTGACCGGGCGCGAACGGCCCTACGGTGACGAGCGTCTTGACGAGGGAGACGTCCGCCGAGGCCAGAGCCACGCCGCCGTTGCCCGCGGCTCCTGTGTTGTCGGACATGTTCGGATCGAACTCGATCGGCGTCGCGGTTGCACTGTTGGTGAACGTGCCGGCCGCAGTGATCGTGGCCGTGACGTTGATCGTCGTGCTGGCGCTCACTGCGAGGCTTGGGATCGTGCACGGCAGCGCCGAACAGCCGCTACCCGTGACGCCGGTGATGGTCTGGTTCGTCGGTGTGTCGGTCACCTGAATGCCGGTGGCGATTGACGGGCCGGCGTTATGAATGACTAGCGTGTAGCTGACGCTTTGTCCGGCGTAGTACGGCCCGGCGGTCACGAGAGTCTTGACGATCGAAACGTCGGCCACCGCGGTCGATCCGCCGTTGCCGGTGTTGTCGGTGTTGTTGCCCGGGTTCGGATCGGATTCGGTTCCGGTGGCCGTGGCGCTGTTGTTGAATGCTCCGCCCGTAACGATGGTGGCAGTAACCGTGATCGTCGTATTGGCGCCCGAGGCAAGGCTGGCAATGGTGCACGGCAGGGCCACGCAACCGCCGCCCGAGACGTTCGTGATCGTCAGGTTCGTCGGGGTGTCCGTGACCTGAATGTTCGTCGCGGTGGACGGTCCGGCGTTGGCAACGACGAGCGTGTAGGTAATCGTCTCCCCGACCGTGAACGGGCCGGTTGTGACGAGCGTCTTCACGAGCGATACGTCTGCGGACGCGAGGGCCGTGCCGCCTGCAGTGCTCGTGTTGTTCGCGGTGTTGGGATCGAAGTCATTGCCGCTGACGGTGGCGGTGTTGCTGAACGGGCCGGCGGCGTTGATCGTGGCGGTGACGGTGATGATCACAGTGTGGGTGTTGGCCAGCGGCGAGCCGAAGGTGCAGGGTAAGGAGTCGCAATGATGATTGCCGGCGTTGTCGTTGCTGCTGGCGCTGACGATGGTCATGTTCGACGGCGTGTCGGTGACGGTCAACTGCGTCGAGGCCGAGGCGCCGTTATCGTGGACCGTGAGCGTGTACGTGATCGTCTCGCCGGCGTAGTACGGGCCAGGCGTGGTGATCGACTTCACCACGGAGATGTCCGCCGAGGTGGTGGCGATGGCGTTCAACTGGCTGGAATTGTTCGACGAATCCGGATCGATCTGATCGTTCGTGCTGACGCTGGCGTTGTTCTGGAAGGCGCCGGGGGCGTTGATCGTCGAGGTCACCACGACGTCGGCGCTTGCTCCTGATGCCAGCGAGGCGATCGTGCACTGAATGTTCTGGTTCTGGTTGCCGCCGATCGATGCGCCGGTGCAGTTGCCGCCCGTCATGCTCACCGGGGAGAGGCCGACGCCGTTGTCGAACACCACGATGTTCGTGGCGGTGGACGGCCCGTTGTTCGTCACGTGCAGGTTCATCTGAATCGTGTCGCCGTGGTGGTAGGGCGAAGCGGTGATGAAGGTCTTCACGACCGCGAGGTCGGCCGTCGGGCCAGCGGTCCCGCCTGCGGTGGATGTGTTGTTCGACGTGTCGGGATCGAAGTCCTGGCCGTTGGCGGTGGCGGTGTTGCTGAAGGCGCCGTCGGCAGTAATCGTGGCAGTGACGGTGATGATGACGGTATGGGTATTGGCCAGCGGCGAGCCGAACGTGCAGGGGAACGAATCGCAGTGATGGTTTCCGGCGTTGTCGTTGCTGCTGGCGCTGGTGATGGTCATGTTCGTCGGCGTATCGGTGACGGTGACCATCGTGGCGGCCGAGGCGCCGTTGTCGTGGACGGTCAGCGTGTATGTGATCGACTCGCCGGCATAGTACGGGCCGGGCGTGGTGATGGCCTTCACGATGGAGACGTCCGCCGAAGTCGTGGCCACGGCGTTCAACTGGCTGCTGTTGTTCGACGAGTCGGGATCGTTCTGGTCGGCGGAGACACTGGCGTTGTTTTGGAACGCGCCCGGAGCATCGATGGTCGCGGAGACGCTGACGTCGGCACTTGCTCCGCTGGCCAGCGTGCCGATGTTGCACGGCACCGCGGAACAGCCGCTGCCGCTGACGCCGGTAATGGTCAGGCCGGGATGGTTGCTGTCGACGACGGTGACGTTCGTCGCCGTCGACGGGCCGTTGTTGGTCACGTGGAGATTGAACGTGATGGTGTCGCCGTGATGGTACGGGGCGTTGGTGGTGAAGGTCTTGACGATGGAGAGGTCGGCTGAATCGACGGCCGTACCGCCATTGAGCGTGTTGTCGGTGTTGTTCGACGGAACAGGATCGGGCTGCGCGGCCGTGGCAGTGGCGCTGTTGTCGAATGCACCGGCGGCATTGATCGTGGCAGTGACGAAGATCTGTGTGTTCGCGCCGGATGCGAGACTGGCGATCGTGCAGGGAAGCGCCAAGCAGCCGCTGCCGCTCACGTTTGTGATCGTCAGGTTCGAGGGTGTGTCGGTGACCTGGATGTTTGTCGCTGTCGATGGGCCGGCGTTGGCCACCGTGAGCGTGTAGTTAATGGTCTGGCCGGTGAGGTACGGTGCGGCCGTTGTTAAACTCTTGTCGATCGACACATCGGCCGAGGTGGAGAGTGGCACCATCTTGCTGGAGCTGTTCGAGTTGACGCTGTCAGCTGTCGCCTGCGCCGTGTTCGTCACCTGCGCATTCGATACGTCTGCCGGCGTCACGATATAGGTCGCCGTGCAGGTGATCGACTCGCCCGGATCGAGGAAGTTGTCCAGGTCGCCGACGGTGTTGACTGGTGGACATGTCACCGTCGTTTTGTTGTCGGCGACGGTGACCGGACCCTGCAGCGGCGCGAAGCCACTGTTCGTGACGAGATAGCTGTAGTGCAGCGTGTCGCCGGGGAGCGTGAACGTGCTCTCCGTGGCACTCTTGACGAGGGTCAGGCTGGTGGTGGCGTACGTCGCGGAGTCGTTTGGTGATGTCACCGGATTTCCGTTGAACGTAGCGGCGGCGCTCGCAGTGTTGGTGTGCGCGCCGGGCGACGAAGCAACGGGTCCGACGACGCAGGTGACGATGTGGTTGTCATTCCCGGCCACAGCCACGGGCAGGATCAAGCCGTTGAATCCTGCGTTGCAAGCCGAGACATCCACGTTGTTGTCGGTGAGCGTCGTCGGGCCGAGCGTGAGCGGAACGTCGCCGGTGTTCTCAACGGTGAAGCGATAGAAGACAGGGCCGGAGGCGATGGCAAGGAATGAATTCCACGGTCCGGTATTGCTGGTGCCGACCTGTTTGAGCAGTCCGATCGACGGACTAGGCGGATTGACGACCAG
This sequence comes from Thermoanaerobaculia bacterium, assembly GCA_035577085.1. GTDB lineage: Bacteria > Acidobacteriota > Thermoanaerobaculia > Gp7-AA8 > Gp7-AA8 > JADGNZ01. The sequence goes on along the minus strand of DATLVW010000085.1, from coordinate 3 downwards.
CGA
>DATLVW010000084.1:0-3319 GCA_035577085.1 Thermoanaerobaculia bacterium | reverse complement strand
CGTCGCCCTCATGGATCGCGCCGGCGTGCTCACCTCGGTCAACTCCGACTCCGCCGAGCTGGCGCGCCATCTCAATCAGGACGCGGCCAAAGCGATGAAGTACGGCGGGTTATCCGAGGAGGAGGCGCTGAAACTCTGCACGCTGAACGGCGCCAAACAACTCCGCCTCGATCACCGCCTCGGCTCGATCGACACCGGCAAGGACGCCGATCTCGTCATCTGGAACGGCCATCCGCTGTCCGCGTACTCACGCGTCGAAACAACGTTCGTCGACGGCGAGATCGTCTTCGACCGCCAGCGCGACCTGGCCATGCGTCAGCAGATGGCGACGGAAAAGAAGGATCGATTGAAGAAAGAAGCCGACGAAGAAGCGAAGAACAAGAAGTCCTCGCGCCCCGGCAAGACTGACGACGAGCCAAAGCCGGAGGTGACCAATGAGTAAGCGGTTCGCGTTCGTTACATCTGCGCTTCTCGCCCTCGCGGCATCGACCTTCGCCCAATCCGTCATCCCGAACAACCCCGGCAAGAAACTCACCTTCGCCATCCGCAACGCCACGATCGTCCCCGTCACCTCGGCACCCATCCCCAACGGCACGATCGTCTTCGCGAATGGCGTCATCACCGCGGTCGGCACGAACGCAGCCATTCCCGCGGGCGCGACGGTCATCGATGGTACGGGCCTCTTCGTCTATCCCGGTCTGATCGACAGCGGCTCGCATGTCGGGCTGGAAGAGATCAGCGCTGTCCCCGGCACCGTCGACACCGCGGAGCTCGGCGACATCAATCCGAATGCGCGCGCCGAGGTTGCGGTGAATCCGCATAGCAACGTTATTCCGGTCACGCGCGTGAACGGCATCACCAGCGTTGTCACCGAACCCGAGGGCGGCATCATCTCCGGCTCGTCCGCGATGATCCAGCTCGCCGGATGGACGCCGAAGGAGATGACGCTCAAGGCTCCACTGGCGATGCACATCCACTTCCCCCGCCTGCGAACTGCCGCGTTCGATGAGGTTCCGCAGGACGAAGAAGCGGCGAAAGAAGCGACGAAGAACTACACCAAGCAGATCGACAAGTTGCGCGACACTCTCCGCGACGCGCAGTCGTACGCGAAGGCAGCGGCGGCGCGCACGAATCATCCGGACGTCAAACGCTTCGACCGCGATCTGATCCTCGAGGCGCTCGTTCCGGTAGTGGAGGGGCGCGAGCCGGTGGTGATGCACGCGAACCTGGAGCGCGACATCCGCGCGGCCATCAAGTTCGCGGACGAGTTCAAGCTGAAGGTGATTCTCGCGGACGCCGAGGATGTAGCCAAGGTGATTCCGGAACTGAAGTCGCACAACATTCCAGTCATCCTCGGGCCGATCCTGTCGCTTCCGCCGCGCGAGGACGATCCGTACGATCTCGTCTACGGCAACGCCAAGACCCTGTTCGATGCCGGGATCCCGTTCGCGATTCAGTCGCAGGATTCGCACAACGCGCGCAATCTGCCGTATCAGGCGGCGGCGTGCGCGGCGTTCGGCTTGCCGAAAGACGCGGCCCTGCGCGCGGTGACAATCGCACCGGCGCAGATCTTCGGAATGGCCGACCGGATCGGATCACTCGAGACAGGCAAGCTGGCCAACATCATCATGACGGACGGCGATCCGCTGGAGATCGTGACGCACGTGAAGCGCCTGTTCATCGGCGGAGAGGACATTTCGCTCGAGACGAACCAGACGCTGTTGTGGGAGAAGTTCAAAGCGCGGCCGTGACTAAGACGTTCTCACGCGAAGACGCGAAGGGGTTGAGGCTGCGATGCTCTTCTTCGCGGTCTTCGCGCCTTCGCGTGAGAATCGGAATGACAGCGCACTCTCAACGCGCAATGCATTGCTCGCGTCGCGTTCGTGAAGTGCGCAGCGAAGGATGATCGCCGCAGTCGCCAGATGATGAACGAATCCGACGAGAGCATGCTGAGCGCACGCCACGACTGGCGGCCGCCGCGAAGGTCCATCGATGTATCGGTCGCGAACTGTCCGATCTGGGTCATCTGACGTTCTCCCGCTCGCAAGCGCGCTAGTTGTTGACGGTGTTCAGCGGATTGACCGGCGCAACCTGTCCCGCTGAAGAATCGGCGGGCGCCGCCTGCACCGGAACCGTCCGAGTTCCGAACGCATCGATCGGCCAGACATCCAGTGGCAGCGAGCGGCCGTTCGCGGCTAGATAGACCGTGTCGCTGGTGAGCAGCTCGATCGAGCCGTTCGCCGGGATCGAGTAACGATCGCCTGCGTAAACGAACGTTGCGCCGGGCGTTCCGACGAACTTGTACGACACCGTTCCCTTGTGGCAAACCGGAGCCGTCATCGGTGCGTGATGGAGGAGAGCGGCGAGGGTGATTGCGTGCAGTATGTTCATGCACTGGACACACTCCAAGGCAGGTACCAGACGAACTTTTCAATCAAATCAATGATTTAGCTCAAAACTGCGATTGAAGGCATTCCTGAATCAAGACAGAGCGTGCGAATATCGGACGCATCGTCTCCCTATCCCATCGGTGTATAGTCCCCCACAGTTCTTTCCCAATTTCCTCTGAGTCAGTGAACGGGAAGCCGGTGTGATGCCGGCGCGGCCCCCGCCACTGTGACCGGCGACAACTCGCTCCACGAAAGCCACTGCATCGCTCGATGCGGGAAGGCGGCGCGACGAGGATGACCCGGAAGCCAGGAGACCGGCTGGCTCGGAACCCACTTTTGATCGGCCTTCTTCGGAGGGAAGGAGTCGTCATGAAGCGTGTTCTCGCTGCGTCTCTGCTTTTTGCTGTTTCCTCGTTCGCCCAGTCCACTCCACAACAACCCGTAACTATCAACGATCAGATCGTTGTGACTGCGTCGTCGCTGCCCGAGTCCGTGCAGGCCACGCCGGCCGCGGTCACCGTCATCACGCGCGCCGATATCAATGCTCGTGCCGCGCTCGACGTCGCAGACGTTCTGCGCGAAGTCCCCGGCCTCGTCCTCGCCCGCAGCGGCTCGCCCGGCAAAGCCACCTCGCTCTTCACGCGCGGCGCTGCATCGACGCAGACGCTCGTGCTCTGGAACGGGATCGTCCTGAACAATCCCTACTTCTCCGGCTACGACTGGGGACGCTTCTCGACCGCCGGCGTCGAACAGATCGAAGTCGTTCGCGGGCCCTACTCCGCGCTTTATGGTTCCGAGGCGATGGCAGGCGTCGTCAATGTACTGACGGCGCCGCGAAGCAGCGGCGTTCACGGCGACTTCGAGAGCGGCGGCCACGGACTGCGCAATGCGGCCCTGAGCGGGGACTACGCGGCCGAGTCCATCCAGGC
>DATLVW010000083.1:0-5067 GCA_035577085.1 Thermoanaerobaculia bacterium | reverse complement strand
TGCCGGCCAGCATCCACGCCGAATTTCAGGGCACCGCCGCGGTCTTCCGCAGCTCGCTGGCAAACGAGGGCTACCTCATCCTCGCCGCGCTAATCACCGTCTACATCGTCCTCGGCGTGTTGTACGAAAGCTACATCCATCCACTCACGATTCTGTCGACGCTCCCGTCGGCCGGCGTCGGCGCGATCCTGGCGCTGATGCTCTTCCACATGGAGTTGAGCGTCGTCGCGCTGATCGGCATCATCCTGCTCATCGGCATCGTGAAGAAGAACGCGATCATGATGATCGACTTCGCGCTCGAGGCTGAGCGCGAACAGAACAAGCCGGCGCAAGAAGCGATCTACGACGCCTGCCTGCTGCGCTTCCGTCCAATCATGATGACGACGTTCGCCGCACTCTTCGGCGGCCTCCCCCTCGCGCTCGGCACCGGCACCGGCTCAGAGCTGCGCCATCCCCTCGGCGTCACGATCGTCGGCGGCCTGCTCGTCAGCCAGCTCCTCACGCTCTACACAACGCCGGTGGTCTACATCTGGTTCGACAATCTCGCCAAACGGATGAAACGCCACGTGCGCGTCGGCAATCCGGTGCACGGAGTACAGCCAGCCGAAGGATGAGGGGAGAAGGATGAAGGATGAGTGCTGAGTCAAGGGTTACGAGGACAGAGATCAGAGATGAGAGATCAGAGATGAGAGCAACGTTTCCTTCTGATCTCTTGTCTCTTGTCTCTGATCTCTCGTCTCTTGTCTCTGATCTCTGTCTCTCTGCGCGCCTCATTCATTCTTCGAACCTTCATCCTTCATCCTTCTGCCTTCATCCTTCCGCATGAGCTTCTCCGAGCCATTCATCCGCAGACCGGTAGGCACGGCGCTCCTGAGCGTTGCGATCCTGATGGCGGGGGCGCTCGGCTACAGGAACCTTCCGGTCGCGCCCTTGCCGCAGGTCGAATTTCCGACGATCTCCGTGAGCGCGGGATTGCCGGGCGCCGATCCGGAGACGATGGCTTCGTCCGTGGCCACGCCGCTGGAACGTCAATTCGGACGCATCGCCGGCGTGACGCAAATGACCTCGAACAGTTCCTCGGGCTCGACGAACGTCACTCTGCAGTTCGAGCTCGACCGCGACATCGACGCCGCCGCGCGCGACGTGCAGGCGGCCATCAACGCCGCGCGCGGCCAGCTTCCGGCGAATCTGCCGTCGAATCCGAACTGGCGCAAAGTCAATCCCGCCGACGCGCCGATCATGATTCTCGGCCTCACCTCGGACGTAAAAACCCAGCCGCAGATGTACGACGTTGCCGATTCCGTGCTGGCTCAGAAGATCGCCCAGATCGACGGGATCGGACAGGTCTTCGTCGGCGGCAGCTCGCGTCCGGCCGTCCGCGTCGAAGTCAATCCGCTGCAGCTCAGCAAGCTCAATGTCGGCATCGATCAGGTGCGCGCGGCGATCGGCACTGCCAACGCCAACCGCCCAAAAGGATCGATCTCCGGCCCAGGCAACGTCTGGATGCTGCAGACGAACGATCAGCTCTTCAAGGCCAACGAATACCGGAGTCTCATCGTGGCCTCGCGCGACGGCAAGCCGGTGATCCTCTCCGAGGTGGCAAGGGTGGAGGACTCGGTCGAGAATATCAATAGTGCGGGATCGGTGAACGGCAAGCCGGCCATTTCCCTGGTCCTCTTCCGTCAGCCTGGAGCGAACATCATCGGCACCGTCGACCGCGTCCGGGCCATGATTCCGCAACTGCAGGCCACGATCCCGCCGTCGATCCATCTCGATGTCGTCCTCGACCGCACCGGCACGATCCGCGCCTCGGTGCGCGACGTCGAGGTGACACTGAGCATCTCGATTCTTCTCGTCATCCTCGTCGTTTTCGTCTTCCTTCGCAGCGGCTGGGCCACAGTCATTCCGAGTGTGGCCGTGCCGCTCTCGCTCATCGGCACCTTCGGCGTGATGTATCTCCTCGGCTACTCGCTCGACAACCTCTCGCTCATGGCCCTGACCATTTCGACGGGATTCGTCGTCGACGATGCCATCGTCGTGATCGAGAACATCAGCCGTCATCTCGAGGACGGCATGAAGCCGCTCGACGCCGCACTTCGCGGCGCACGCGAGATCGGCTTCACCGTCTTCTCCATGAGCACGTCGCTCATCGCCGTCTTCATCCCCATCCTGCTCATGGGCGGCATCGTCGGCCGCCTCTTCCGCGAGTTCGCCGTCACGCTGAGCGTGGCCATCGTCTTTTCTCTGATCATCTCGCTGACGACGACACCGATGATGTGCGCCAAGTTCCTTCGCTCCGAAAAGGAGCGGAAGCACGGCCGCCTCTATCGCGCCAGCGAGCGCGCTTTCGATCACCTCCGAAGCGGCTACGAGCACACGCTCGACTTTGTGCTCGACCACCGCCTGCCCGTCCTCCTCGTCACGCTGGCCACGATCGGTTTCACCGTCTACCTCTACGTCGTCATTCCGAAGGGCTTCTTTCCTTCGCAGGACACCGGACGACTGAATGGCAACGTGCAGGGCGCTCAGGACACATCGTTCGACGCGCTGATCACGAAGCTCAATCAGTTCATGCGCATCGTTGAGAAGGATCCGGCGGTCGAGAGCGTCGTCTCCTTCACCGGCGGCGGCCGCGGAGGCGGCAACTCGGCCAGCATGTTCGTCACGCTCAAGCCGCTGGAGGTCCGCAAGGCCTCGGCACAGGAGATCATCGCCCGGCTCCGCCCGAAGACGTCACACATTCCCGGCGCCCAACTCTTCCTCACCGCCGTGCAGGACGTGCGCGTCGGCGGTCGTCAGAGCAATGCCGAGTATCAGTACACGCTCCAGGGCGACAACGTGGCCGACGTCATGACATGGGCGCCGAAACTCTCGAAAGCCATGCAGAAAATGAAGGAGCTGAAAGACGTTTCCAGCGATCAGCAGAATCAGGGGTTGCAGGCCTCGGTGGTCATCGACCGCCAGACTGCCGCACGCCTCGGCATCTCGCTCGCCTCGATCGACAGCACGCTCTATGACGCCTTCGGTCAGCGGCAGGTCTCGGTCATGTACAGCGGAATGAACCAGTATCACGTGGTGATGGAAGTCGATCCGAAGTTCAGCGGCTCACCTGCGGCATTGAGCAACGTCTACGTTCACTCGTCGACCGGACGCGAAGTGCCGCTCAGCACCATCGCTCACTTCGGTCTCGATCAGACGCCGCTCTCCGTTCCGCACCAGGGCCAGTTCCCCGCCGTAACCATCTCCTTCAACCTGTCGCCCGGCGTCTCGCTCGGCGTCGCCACCGCCGCCATCGAAGATGAGGAAAGGAAGATGGGGATGCCGTCATCGATTCATCCCGGCTTCCAGGGGACGGCACAGGCGTTTCAGCAATCGCTGTCGACGGAACCGATGTTGATCCTCGCCGCGCTTCTCGCTGTCTACATCGTCCTCGGCATCCTCTACGAGAGTCTCGTGCATCCGGTCACGATCCTCTCCACGATCCCGTCGGCCGGCGTGGGCGCGCTGATCGCGTTGCTGTTGACCAACACGGAGTTCACGATCATCGCGCTGATCGGAATCATTCTGCTGATCGGCATCGTCAAGAAGAACGCCATCATGATGATCGACTTCGCCCTCGAAGCCGAGCGCAAGCACGGCAAGAGCGCCCGTGATGCCATCCGCGAAGCCTGCCTCCTCCGCTTCCGTCCGATCATGATGACGACGATGGCCGCGCTCTTCGGCGGCCTTCCCCTAGCTCTCGGCGGCGGCACCGGCAGCGAGCTTCGCCGCCCCCTCGGCATCGCCATCGTCGGCGGCCTGATCATGAGCCAGATGCTCACCCTCTTCACCACGCCCGTGACGTATATGTACCTCGACAAGCTGCGGTTACGGGGACGCGAGAAGCAACCGGCGGCGGATCCGGTGAGGGCGTAGGCGTCATAGAATCACTTAGATGAGCGAATTCATGGTCGACGTCGAGCGAGAAGACGATGGTCGCTGGATCGGAGAAGTGACCGATCTGCCCGGAGTCCTTTGCTATGGCGCCACGCGCGACGAAGCCGTCGCCAAAGCCAAAGCTCTTGCGTTCCGCGTTCTCGCTGACCGCCTCGATCACGGCGAAGACATCCCGGAGCCTCACGACGTTTAATCGCGCAAAAAGGAGGGGGCAGGTCGAAAACGACCGGCTTGCGCAGTAGAATCACCTCTATGGGCCATCGGAAACTGGACGACCTCGCCATGGAAGCGCTCGATCTCGGTCGTGAGTCACGGGCAGCGCTTGCTAAACGGCTGCTCGACAGTTTGGATGAACCTTCTGCGGATGAAGTTGGCCCGGGCTGGTTAGCTGAAGCGGAGCGTCGATACCAGGAGATCAAGGACGGTACGACGCGCACCATTCCGTCCGAAGAAGTGTTCGCCGAGCTGGCGGCCCGTCACCAAAAGTGAGATCCCGGTTCCACAAGGGTGCTAAAGCGGATCTCGCCGAGGATATCGAGTATTACGACCTCGCTACTTCCGGACTCGGCGATCGATTCCTGTCGGAAGTTCAAGCCGCAGTCGCTTTTCTTGAGAACTTTCCGGAAGGCGCTCGAACCATTTCTGGAGATGTCCGAGGCAAAGGGCTCACCCGTTTTCCACACACATTGCTGTACGTGATCGAGAAGAACGAGGTGGTCATCCTTTCTGTCGCTCATCAACGCCAGGATTTGCTGGAGTGGCTGAAGATCGTTCGCGTACGGCGCACGCGCGGCTAAACAATTACAGCAAGGACGCCAACCTCTATTCGGGTTTCGACAGTGATCGAGCCCGACGTCAACCTACGACAAGATCCTCGCCAGAAAATCGGGGTGAATGCTCCAGCCAAGGAACCCCGCCAGGCCAAACAACACGCCGAAGAACATGAAGACCGAGGCCAGGCCGAGGAGCCATTTCTTCTTCGTCAGGGCCGTGACGCCGAAGAGGGCGATGGCGACGGAGATGCAGGCTTCATTCATGTCGAACTGATCGTCGTGAAAATTGAGTGCGTCGTACTCTTTCTGAAAACCCTCGGCTTGTTTCTTGATGTCCTCTTTCTCCTTCGTGTACTTC
>DATLVW010000082.1:0-9698 GCA_035577085.1 Thermoanaerobaculia bacterium | reverse complement strand
GTTCGTGCCGTCGGCGTTCATCAGGAAGAGCTCCATGTGCAGCGGCTTGACCAGCCCCTGCGCCAGAAGCGCGCGGTCTTCGACGAGCGCCGGACCGACCGGACGATTGGCGCGCCAGACGATCTCCGTGCAGTCGGCATTGTAAAACGCGCCGCCGTCGTAGCCGGGCGCGTTCGTCAGCCGCTTGACCTTCCCGCTCGCCTCGTCCATCTCATACAACTCCAGATCGCCGTCGCGCATCGACGTGAAGATCATCTTCCCGCCGCGATGGCACCACGTCATCTCCGCGTCGTAGCCCTCGGCGGTCGTGATCTTCTTCGCGTTCGATCCATCGACATTCGCTTCGACGACATCGAACGACTTGTACACCGGCCAGACGTAACCCTTCGACATATCCGGCCGCGGCGGACAGGCAGCGTCGCCCCCTTCCGTAGTCGCGTAGACGATGCGATCGCCTTGCGGATAACGGTAGTAGCCGCACGTCGTCCGGCCTTTGCCGCTCGAGACCAGCTTTGTCTCGCCGGTCACGAGATCCATCGTGTACTCCTGATCGCAGCCCGCGCCCGGAACCGTGGCCTGGTAGATGATCTTCGTCCCGTCCGGGCTGAAATACGCCTCGGCGTTCTCGCCGCCGAACGTGAGCTGGCGAATGTCTTTCAGATGCTTTTCGCCATCGAACGTCTTGTCGTACGGCTTGCCCGCCCCGATGACCAATGGTTTCGCGGGCGCCGCAGCGGGGGGAGTTGCCGGCGTCACGCCTCGGGTCGTCAATGTCGCGCGCAATGTCGTGCGCACGCCATCGCGCAGCACGATGATGTCGACCGTATCGCCCGGCTTGTGATCCTGCAGCGCGTAGCTCATGTCGTACAGATTCTCGATGCGTGTGCCGCCGATCGAGACGATCTTGTCCTTGCCGCGGATTCCGGCCTTGTCGGCCGGAGAGCCCGGGCGGACATCCGCGAGGAGCACGCCGCCGCTCGTGGCGTCCATCGCCGAGTAGTCGGGAACCGTGCCGAGGTAGGCACCGTAGCCGCGCGAATCGCCTTCCATCGCCGGGGCCGACGCCGCGCGCACGTAGTGCGGCGTCGCACGTCCCGCCGCCAGATGCATCATCACGCTCGTCGCAAAATCGACAACGTGCTCCATCCCCGCGTAGTTGATGCTCTCCGCCACATCCTCGGGCGTGTGATAGCGATCGTGCGCACCGGTGAAGAAGTGCAGCACTGGAATCTGTTTCGCGTAAAAGCTCGTCTGATCCGAGGGGCCGTATCCGTCGCCGCTCGATGTAACGCTGATCTTCGCAAACTCCGTCGCGTGATCGACGACCTCTTTCCACTGCGGCGCGGAGTCCGTTCCGAACACGATCAGGCGGTTGTCGCGCATCATCCCGACCATGTCGAGATTGATCATGGCCACCACGCTCGACAACGCGGACGGCGGATGCCCGACGAACCACGACGAGCCGGCCAGACCGACTTCTTCGCCGGAGAAGAGCGCCACGGCGATCGTGCGCCGGTTCTTCACGTCGTCGAGTTGATTGCGCAGGCGCTCTGCGATCGCCAGCACCGCGGCATCGCCGGACGCGTTGTCATCCGCGCCGGGATGAATGGCGTGGACGTTAGGCTTCATCGATCCCTGTCCGCCGTAGCCGAGGTGATCGTAGTGCGCGCCGATGACGACGATCTCGTTTGCGAGTGCCCCGCGGCCCGGAAGCACGCCAGCGAGATTCTCGCCGTCAACGAACTCCGGCTTCACATCGGCGACACCGCTGATGATCTTGCCGATCACTTTCGAGCGCGGCTTCAGATCGGCATCGACATCCTTCTGAAACTGCGCCAGGTCGATGCCCGAATCCTTGAGCCAGTTCTGCGCGACCGAGGTTTGCACCTGGATGACTGGAATGCCGGCCGGACTCTCCGGGCCGTCGTTCATGAGGCGTGGGATCTTGTCTTTGCCCTCGTCCTGAATCGGGCCGGTGACGAAGACCACCGCAACCGCGCCACGCTCGCGCGCCTTCAAAACCTTGTAGCGCATCGCCGACCAGCGGCTCGGCTTGCGGCCATCAAACTTCGAGTTGTCGTCCTTCTCCTGCGGCTCGTAGCGCAGCATCAGCGCGACTTTGCCTTTGAGATCGACGCCGTCAAAGTCGTTGTAGCCGATCGGCGTGGCGTCGATGCCGTAGCCGACGAACACGAGCGGACCGGAAAATGCGCCGGCGCTGGAGAACCCCAGCGGCAGCCACGCCGACGGATCAACGCCTTCGAGCTTGTTGCCCGTGCCGAGCGAAACCCCGATCTTCACCGGAAACGCCTGCCGGTACGACTTGCCGAACGCCGGCTGCAACCCGAGCGCGTGCAACCGCCCCTCGATGTAACTCGCCGCGAGGCCGATGCCCTTCGTGCCGAGCCCGCGGCCTTCCATGTTCGGGGCAGCGAGCGTCCGGACGTCGGTCTCGATCGACCTGGTCAGATTGGCGTCATCCGCAAACGCGGTCGCGCACACGAGGAGCAGCAGAGTGATGGTTTGTTTCATAGGGACATCGTAACGCTCCAGAGTGTCCCGGCCATACGGTTGGTCACAATCCGATGTGATATCCCGCACGTGTCCATATTCTGTTCATCGAAGGAGAGACCGGTCACGCGGAGGCGCGGAGTACGCGGAGATGGAGAGAAAACACCCCGCGTCTCCGCGTCTCCGCGTGAAACGGTTTTCAACCACTCGAGGACAACTACCGTGGCAAGCGCATATAGAATCCGCGGCATGCCGAGTCCGATTCGCGACTTCATCCAGCACCACTACCGCCACTTCAACGCCGCCTCACTCCGCGCCGCCGCCGACGACTACATCAAGCACATCGACGGCGGCAACAAGATGCTCCTGACGATGGCCGGGGCGATGTCGACAGCCGAGCTTGGGATTTCGCTCGCCGAGATGATCCGGCAGGGGAAGATCCACGCGATCTGCTGCACCGGTGCGAACCTCGAGGAAGACATCTTCAACCTCGTCGCCCACGATCACTACGAGCGAGTGCCGGGCTATCGCTACCTGTCGGCGAACGATGAAAAGGCGCTGCTCGACCGGCATATGAATCGCGTCACCGACACCTGCATCCCCGAGGGCGAGGCGATGCGCCGGATCGAATCGGCGGTGTTGCGACACTGGATGGCCAAGGACAAAGAAGGCCGCCGCCTTTTCCCGCACGAGTTCATGTACGAGATCCTTCGCGACGGCTCGATCAAAGAGTTCTACCAGATCGATCCGAAGAATTCGTGGATGATCGCCGCCGCCGAAAAGAACCTCCCCATGTTCGTCCCCGGCTGGGAAGACTCCACCCTCGGCAACATGTACACCGGCCACTGCATCACCGGCGACGTCGGAAACGTGCATACCGTCCGCACAGGCATCGAATACATGATCGAGCTGGCCGACTACTACACAAAGACGACGAAGGACTCCTCGATCGGCTTCTTCCAGATCGGCGGCGGCATCGCCGGCGACTTCCCCATCTGCGTCGTCCCCATGCTCCACCAGGACCTGCAACGAACCAGCGTCCCGCTATGGGGCTATTTCTGCCAGATCAGTGACAGCACAACCAGCTTCGGCTCGTACTCCGGCGCAGTGCCGAACGAAAAGATTACGTGGGGCAAACTCGGCGTCGACACACCAAGCCACGTGATCGAATCGGATGCCTCGATTGTCGCGCCGCTGATGTTTGGGTATGTGTTGGGGTGGTAGAGTTTTTTAGAATCTTTAACCACAGAGACACAGAGATCACAGAGTTCAAATTCGGTATCTCTGTAACCTCTGTGTCTCTGTGGTTAAAAGGGGTTGCGCAGCAGCGTGATCAATGCCTCGGGTCGCTCCCACGGAACGCGATGTCCGGCATTCTCGATGATCGCCACGCGCGCGTTGGACGCGAGCGAGGCGGCGCGGTGCGCTTCGGCGACGTATTTGGTGTCGCGGGCGCCGGCGATCCAGAGGGTGGGGATGGTCAGCTCGTGGAGGCGCGAGGCGACGGGCGGGAGGGCGGCGGATGACCATTCGCGGAGGGCGCGGGGGTCGTAGTCGTCGCGCGTGCGCGGAAGCGCGGGGCCGGCGAGGACTGGCTGGGCGTTCCACGCGTTGATCACCGCGTCCCAATCGTCGGATTCGAAACGATGGGCCCAGGCTTCGTCGCTGGCGCGGCGGGCGGCGCGGGCGGCTTCGTCTTCGATGCCGAGGCCGGTGGAGATGAAGATGGCGCGTTCGTAGCGCGCACCGGCGAGGATCGCTTGCAGAGCGAGACGGCCGCCCAGGGAGTAGCCGAGAAGGGTGTCGCCGCGTGGGGGGATGGCATCGAGTGGCGGCGTGTCGATGACGAAGCCGGCGTCGCGGAGGAAGTTCCAGTCGCTCGGCGCGCCGAGGAAGCCGTGGAGAGCGGTGATCACCATAGCGCGTCGAATTTTGCCCAGGCTCGTTGGGTGGATTCAGGATCGGGGCGGATCTCGATCACACGTTTTCCGCTTAGAAATACCCCCTCATCCGCCTTCGGCACCTTCTCCCCCACAAAAACCGTGGGGGAGAAGGGCGCTCGATTGGGGAGCTGAGCCAGCTGTGCCATCGCATGTCCACTGGGCAGAAATCCCGCGTCGCGCGCGGACCTCGCATCGAGCGCCGTCGAGACCACGAGCCTGCGCGACCTCGCGAGATCGCCCGCGTTCGTGATGACGGAGTACTCCATCCCCCACATCGCGGCCCAATGTTCGAAGCGGAGGTCGTGGCTGTTTTCGATGATGCGCTCGCGTATCGATTCATCGAGCTTGCGCAGCGAGGCCACGCGGCTGAAGATGCGGCCGCCGCCGTTGTTGATGATGACTATTTGGAAGTCGATCGCTCGATCGAGTTGTGGGACGATCCAGGGGGCGTTGCTGTCGTAGATGGCGGTGAGGTCGCCGATGACGCAGACGTTCATGCGCGACGGATCGCACTGGCCGAAGAATGTGGAGAGCTGGCCGTCGATGCCGTTGGCGCCGCGGTTGGCTTCGATAGCGAAGCCGCGGGCGTCGCGCGTGGCGGCGAGATCCCATTCGCGGATGGGGAGGGAGTTGCCGAGGTAGACGCGGGAGTTTTCGGGGATGGTGCGTGAGAGCTCGCGAAGAAGCGCCAGCTCCGATTGCGGCTCGGCGTCGAGAATTCGTTCGATCGCAGCGGCTTGCTCGTGGTCGGCTTTAAAGAATTGTTCATCGCGTTCGCGTGGAGTCACATCGACCGGCAAGGCTTCGATCGGATGGACCACTCCTCGGCTGCATCCAGTGAACGGCAACGCGCTGAAACTGATGAGCGAAAGATCGCGGCGTGATTCGTCGAGATCGCGCCAGAAGCGCGCGGTGGGGACATTGCCGATGCGGATAACGCCATCGAAATCGCCGCGTCCGATCATTCGCTCGCCCGCGGTAATCAAAAGATGTGCGAGCGCCGGATCTTCGCGCAGGCCGGAGAGCGGCTCCGCATAGACCGGCGCATTGAGCGCGATCGCAAAGTCACGAACCCGATCGCGGTCGCGTTCGTGCAGACCACCGACAATCACGAGCGGGTGCTCCGCAAAAGCGGACGGAACGCCGGCGTCCCCGCCGGCTGGCTCGGCGGCGTCCTCGCCGCCGCGGAGTGACCGGGAAAGTGACGGACTCCGTTGAGGCGGCGAGGACGCCGCCTGGCCAGCCGCCGGGACGGCAGCGTTCCATCGACTCACCGCGTCATCAATCAGCGGCTCGTCGAACTCGATATTGATGTGTTGCACCGAGCCGCGGGCGTAGACGCCGAAAATCTCTTCCTGCTCGATTGCTTGTGGGGCGCCCGTGCCGCGGTATCGAGCGGGACGGTCGGCGGTGATGAAGATCAGCGGGATGGCGGAATAGTGCGCTTCGATGGCGGCGGGGAGGAGCTCGGCGACTGCGGTACCCGAGGTGGTGATGACGACGGTGGGGCGACCGGTGATTTTAGCGCGGCCTAAGGCGAAGAAAGCAGCGGAGCGCTCATCGACGAAGGAGAAGACTCGCAGATCGCTTACCCCGAGCACTGCCAGCAGCGGCGCATTTCTCGAGCCCGCGCAAACGCAGAAATCGGTCGCGCCGCGAGCCACCGCCTCTTCGATCACGCGCCGTGCTTCGGCGATGTTGGTCATGCGAATGCTTCGACGTGCGCGGTGACGCCGAAGAGCGCTTTCACCTGCTCGCGCTTTTCGCGCAGCTCTTCCAGCTCGCGCTCGACGCGGCTCTCGGCGATGAGGCCTGCGCCCGATCCGACGCGCACACGCTCGCCGTCCCACTGCAGATTGCGGATGGCCACGAGCGCCACAGCGCGGTGATCTTCGCGCTCCAGACCGAACGGCGCGCCGAACGTTCTGCGCTTCACGCCGTGGTCGGCCTCGCGCAGCCATCGCTCCCCCGCTTCGTTGCGCGGCGAAACGCCGAGGGCGGCGGTGGGGTGGAGGCGGCGGATCATCTCGGCGAAGGACATCCGCTCCGAGCCGCCGCTCTCGCTGAAGAAAATCGGCGTGATGAGATGCGCGATCTTCGGCATGCGCAGCGTGCCGAGCGGACCGACTTCGATGTTTCCGAACGGAGAAAGGCGGCGGACGATGTCGTCGACGACGAAGCGATGCTCGCGCAGTTCTTTCGGATCGTTGAGGAGCTCCGCGGCCTGCGCAACCGGACGCGTGCCGGCCAATGCCATCGTCCGATAGCCGCGCGCGAATCCCTCGAAGAGCAACTCCGGTGTCGCGCCGGCCACGCCGTGCGTGCCGTACGAGTAGCCGTACGCGCGCAGGCCTGGTGGCAACTCGCCGAGACGGGTAAAGAACCAGTGCCAGTAGTCGCCGCGCTCGGCGAAGCGGCCTGACTCGAAGATGACGGGAACGATCTTCTGGAAATCGCCGCGGGCCATGGCTGCGCGCGCGGATTCGAAGAGCGCCCGGAAGTCATCGAGCGGTGGGGGTTCCCACGTCACGCGCGGCGCATCACGATCCTCGAGGCGCAACGCAAGATCTTCGAACGTCGTCTCCTCCCACGTGGCCGGATGCCGCCATGGATGCGGATCGTCGAGAAAGAAGTCGGCGATGAAGAACGCGGGCCGGCCGGGCCGCCGGAACGGCAACTGTTCGAACGGTCCCCATCCGATGAAGACGCGTCCCGGCGCGGTCTGGATGAAGGCGAAGTCGCGCTGCGTCATGCGGAGCGAATTGTAGTGTGCTCACGCGAAGACGCGAAGACGCGAAGGATTATCTGCGCTCCTTCTGCGTCATCTGCGGATCAAAACTCACTCCCGCGCTTTCACCAAGCCCACTGACATCACCAGTAGCAGCGTCACGCCGTTGGCGACGATGACGACGATGTCGTGGCGGAGCACGCCGTACATCGTCCAGAGGAAGACGCCCATCATGAAGAGGAAGAGGTAGCCCCACGAGAAATCGCGGGCGCTGCGCGTGCTCCATGTGCGTCCGACCTGCGGGAGCCAGGCGATCGTCGTTCCGAATGCTGCTCCAAAGCCGACGGCGAGAATCAGTAGGTTGTTCATACAGCGCCACGCTGACGCAGGCGGGCCGCTGGCAGCATGATGGGCGTCACATCCCTGCGTGATGCGGGGGTGGGGAGTCGGGGGTCGGGAGTCGGAGCCAAACGAGGGAGCCGGAAAGTAGAAACTCTACGACTCCCGACCCCCGACAACCCTACGACACCCGACGATACGACCCCCGACCCCCGACACGACTACGACTCCCGCGGTCACCCGTTCGCAACCTTCAGGACCGCGCTCTTGATGTCGTCGACTTTGTCGATCACCTTGTCGGTGACGTCGGCGACCTTCTTCTGCATCTTCCGGCCGGTCATCGGTGCATAAAGCAGTGCCGCTGCGGCACCGGCGACGGCTCCGACTGCGAAGACCCAGGTGAGACTTACAAATGACGTTTTGCGTGTGAACATTGGTCGCTCCTTTCGTTCCACACAATAGGTTTCGCGCGGCGCGGCGGCGATGACCCGTGTCACCCACTCTGGTGCGCGGGATTCGTAGTGTTGGCGGGCGTCGGGGGTCGGGGGTCGGAGCAAAAGCGGCTCGGGACCGGAGTCGGGAGCCAATCTACGACCCCCGACCCCCGACACCACCCCACTCCCGCGCAATGTGTCGCGCGTCACAGGGCGGCGTAGATGCCGTCACGTTCTCCTGTTCACGCCGGGCCGATGATTTCTTTCGACAAACGGAGACGAAATGATCAGCGTGACGAAACTACTCGGTGGCTCCTCTTACTTTGGTGACAGGCTTCGCTATCACGACCAATCAGCGCACCAGACCACCGGCGCGCGGCCCGGCAGCGGACCGGTCGTGGTGTGGAACGCCACGAAAACGTGCAACCTCGAATGCGTTCACTGCTACGCGGACGCGGAGACCGTCAAGTTCGCGAACGAGCTGACGACGGCCGAGGCGAAGGCGATGATCGAAGATCTGGCGGCGCTCAATGTGCCGGCCCTTCTGATCTCCGGCGGCGAACCGCTCGTCCGCCCCGACATCTTCGAGCTCGCCGCCTACGCCATGTCCCTCGGCGTTCGCGTGACCTTCTCGACGAACGGCACCTTGATCACGAAAGAAAAGGCGCAGAAGATCGCCGACATCGGCGTGACCTACGTCGGCATCAGCGTCGATGGCGACGAAGAGCGCCACGACCGCATGCGCTGCCGCGAAGGCGCGTACCGCGACGCCCTGCGCGGCATTCGCAACTGCCGCGACGCCGGCATCCGCGTCGGCGTCCGCTTCACGGTGACGCAGGACAACGTCGACGAGGTCGATAGCGTCTTCCGTCTCGTGGAGAACGAAGGCATCGGCCGGCTTTGCATTTACCACCTCGTCTATTCAGGCCGCGGCTCGTATCTCGAAGGCATCGACCTCGAGGCCGAGCAGAAGCGCGTGCTGATGAACAAGCTCCTCGAACAGGTCGAACGCTGGACCGCCGAGGGACGCGAGATCGAAGTCATGACCGTCGACAACCATGCCGACGCCCCCTTCATCTATTACTGGCTGCTCGACCGCGATCCCGTGCGCGCGGACGAAGCGCTCTCGCTGATGCGCAACAACGGCGGCAACCGCTCCGGCATCGCCATCGCCGCCATCGACAGCTTCGGTATCGTCCATCCAGATCAGTTCACCTCGACCCATGCGGTCGGATCGATTCGCGAGCGGCCGTTCTCGCAAATCTGGAACGACTCACGGATCCAGCTCCTGAGCAATTTGCGCGATCGCAAGCCTCTGCTGCAAGGACGCTGCGCGACCTGCCAGTGGCTGCCATGCTGTAACGGCAACTTCCGTGCGCGCGCCGAGGCGGCTACCGGTGATTACTGGCAGTCCGATCCGGGGTGTTACCTGCTCGATTCAGAAGTCATCTCAGGAGCGCCGGAATGATCGGGCTCGAAGCTGAGGTGACCGCACCGGACGTTGCATCGTTCGCTGACGACGCACCGGCCGACTCGCCTAACCGTCCGTCGATCCGCACCAGTGATCCGATCAATCGCCGCATTCTGGAAGTGTCGGAGGATCGTATTCGCGGATTCGTGAGCGATCCGTTCAGCACGATCGCCGAGCTGTCAGGCGTGCCGCTTCCTGTCGTCACGCAACGAATCCGGGCGATGCTCGAATCGGGCACGATCCGCCGCGTGCGGCAGACACTGCTGGCGACG
>DATLVW010000081.1:0-6713 GCA_035577085.1 Thermoanaerobaculia bacterium | reverse complement strand
GGGCATGTCGTTCTCCACACGAAAGAACTCATCGCACGGGCCCTTCATCCGTTCAAGCCGTCGCTCAATCGGCGTTCGGAGCACGCGATCTTCCGCGATACGGAGTGGCAGGGCGATGCATTCGCCGCTGCATTCATCGCGCCGCTCCAAGCTGTGCTGCAGCTCCATGATGAGATCGGTTACCTCAGCCCGACAGAAATCGCGCAAACCTTCGGCCTCTCGAAGCAGGCGGCGGCGATCCGACTCGACAACGTCCTCGATTTAGTGCCGCGGCGCCGATTGCGCATCGTTGGCCGCGATCCCCGGAGACAGCTCGCCGATTGGTCGTGAGTAGATGAGGGTGGGGGTTGGGACTATGGATGCGCGGCCGACTATCTTGAAAAAAACGTGGGCGGGTTGGTTGTCACTCGGAGCCGGTGTGTTCTGGCAGGCCACGGGTACTGCGCATCACCTGGAATATCTCAAGAAGATTATCGTGGACCGCTTGGACGTTGCAGCCATAGGTTCGTTCGTCGTTCAGAGTCCTGCCATCATGGTTATCGCGTTGAGCTGTGGGTGGCTGATCTATGTCAAGCAACATTCATCTCATGAAGACGCCGTGCAGAACCCCGAGATGGTGCATTGTGTTCCGAGTCCCACTCGGACTATCCCACCTGCTAGAGAAGCCAATCCTCACCCAGACTTCGAGATGCCGCAGCATCCACAGATTGCACACAACTGCGATGAAATCGAAGTCACTGAAAGAATCATTCTCGAGCGGAAAGTCGTCTATCGCGCAGCCAAGAGCATCCGTTGACTGGTTCGCGACAGCTTTCTAGCGCTCAACCTTCGCAGGCATTTTCATATCCGTCGATTGGTTTGCGCCGACGCGAGGTCTCGTTCCGAAACTCGATGGGGAGGAGGGTGTGATGGAAAGTTTCGAGGATCGCCTTCGTCGGTTCGTAAAGGGTGCTGATCGCGAGTTCGCGTTGACCATCTTCATGATGGTTCGGAATGCGCTTCTGATCGAAGTCGAAGATGCCGCGAAGAAACACCTGCTCACGCTTACGCTCCTGGGCACTCACGCGGCGATGCAGATGGTCTGTGAGAAGGTTTTCGGCCTGAAGGGCATTGACGCTACGGAGTTCTACCTCGAGCAGTTCGTCGACGGAACTGCGCCTGATCGCAAGTACTCTGCGATCGTCGCTGAACTTCACGAGCAACGGAATGTGATGGCTCATCAGGGCTTCTCAAGCACTCAGCACGTGATTGCCTACGATTGGGGCCTCTCCGGTGGCTTCGAATGGAAAGGCAACACGCTGCATTTGAATCCCGACATCTACATCGCCGACTTCATCGCGGGAGCGGCAAGATACTCGAAGGTTGCTACCACGTACGTGACCGACTTCGAGATGGCGAAGAGGAAATACGCGTTCATTCGTGATTGGCTCGACCTGCCCAAGGGCGACTCTCTGGACGATCAACTGAAGAACGTAAAGAACCTTCCCGACCTGCCGGCACTTCGAGCAGCGGAACCGCCGCTTCAAGACGTCATCGTGACCAAGTATGGCCTCTATGCGAGACGCTGAAGCCGCTATACTATCGGCATGCAGCTTGAAGGACTTCGCGTTTGGAACAAACTCGCCGCCGAAGCGGGCTGCTTCAACGGAGCCACGACGAGCCAGGATAACGACTGCATAGCCAGTACGGGCTGACGGGGCAGAGGCTGGCGGCCACAGTCCACGCCGTCGTCACCTTCCCCGGCATGCGGATCGTCGATGACTGCTCGTGGAAGCGCGTGCTGGAAATCTGGCCCGCACCCCTCCCGGGCCTCGCGGATGCGGCGATCGTCGCCGTTGCCGCCGCGAACCGATACGAAGCGGTAGCGACCTTCGACCGGAAGCTATCCAACCGCCTCGAAGCGTTCGGCCTGGCCGCATATTGGTAGCTCGCAGTAAATCTCTGCGAGTGTCCGGCGCTCAGACGTTCATGACTCGCTGCGGATGACTTCCACGTTGCATCGAACGTCCGAGCGTCAGACATTCGATTCTACGAAATTGTCTCGCGAGGCGACCGCGTCATCGTGAACGTCTGGCCGTCAGACATTCGAAGCTACTGCGTCATTGCGAACGTCTGGCAGTTAGACATTCGCGGGTCCTTGGACGTTGCGAATGTCTGACGCTCAGATATTCATGACCAGCGGCGAGCTTTTGAATGACTTCCGCGTTGTATCGAACGTCTGAGCGTCAGATATTCAATTCGACGAAATTGTCTCGCGAGGTGATCCGCGTCATCGCGAACGTATCGCCGTCCGACATTCGCGACGCCATTGTTGGCCCGCCTCTGCTGCGTAACCTTTCGCACTGCAATTCGTCAGAGGTAATCGAGGAGGTACCTATGGACGAAGACACGCAGGCGATCGTGCCGCTGGAAAGGAGTGCGCCGTCCGAAACGGACGCCGCGCAGGAGGTGGCCGTCCATCCTCCCGAGGAACTGGCGGCGGGGGTTGCGAAGGTGCTGGACCTGATCGCGGAACGCCTGGAGCTCGAGATTCCCCACCCGTCGACGGCACGCCAGGTGCGAGGTGCGCGGACCGTCTCGCGGGAGTTCGTGCTGTCGCTGATGGCCGCGGCGGACCGCCGTCCAGACCTTTCCTTTTTCGCACGATTCGACAGTGCCGAGGCGCGGTCCGTGCTGGAATCCGAAGACGCTTACCGGCTCACGGCCGAGCGCACCGCCATGTTCCTTTCCAGCCTGAAATACACGATCGAAGCCCGCTGGGCCAGAGTCGTCGCCGACGCGATGCTCGCGTTCACGATGGCAAGCATCTTCGCCAAGGATCCGATGAACGCGGACTTGGCCGCCGAGGTCGAAAACATGCGGCGGCACCTGGGCCGCAAAGGCGTGCGGAAGAAGAAGGCGAAGAAGGGCGAGCCTCCGGAGTGAGAGTAGAGCGCGGGGTTGTCACGCTGGGCGGCGCGGGTTCGAGTCCCGTCGGCCCCGCCAAAGTAAGCGCCGCGACTAGGCGTTCAGGTTTCACACCACGATGCTCGTCGCGCTCGGATCCCTTGGGATGATCTTGTAACTCTTGTGCTGCGATTCATCGATCAGTTCCTGAAGCCTCTGGCGGTCGTAGGCTGCGTTGAACTGATCGACCGGGTACGTCAGGTGGATGTTGTACGGCTCGTTGCCGCGCACTGCGACGATCATCTCCAGCGTCGGGATATCCGGATTGCTGAACCGGCCGTTGGCTGAGATGATGTAATCATTGGCCGGGATGCGCTCGAAGAAGTCCGTGTCGAGGTCCCTGATGCTGCCGTGGTGCGGGACCTTGAGGACGTCTACCGGGAACTTGTCGTCTTCCATCAGGCCGGCGTTTTCGATCCCTTCCAGGATGTAGTCGCCACGTCCGTCGCCAGTGAGAAGGATTCTGCGCTTGCCGTCCGTGGCCAGTACGATCATGCTGGCCAGGTTCGGCGGAGACGTGTCCTTGTACTCGACGGTCTGCGCGCCCGACTCCTCGGCCTTCTTCTGTGCTTCTTTCACCTTCTTCATCCAGTCCTTCTGGAGCGCGATGAGGCGCTCCCTGGACGGGCCGAGGATGGTGAGCTTCAACTCGCCCCCGGCATCGATGGTGTCGTTCCCGGTGCCGGCCATCATCAGCGGTCTCTCGTCGTTGAGGATCCACCCCAGCTTCTTCGCGGTCTCTCGCAGGCGCTTGCCCTGCGGAACGCTGGCGATGATTGCCTCGGTGCGGGGATGCACGTCGAGCTGCACGAGCACGTCGCCGGTCGACGAGACTTTCGCGGCACCGGACGCGCTCTTGAGGTATAGGTCATCCTCGTCGCCGACGATGTCGCTGAAGGCGTTGTGCCACAACTCCTGCACGGCGATGAGACGCTGGCCCGACGAGTCGGAAAGCTCGTCGCATAGGTTGAGGATCCCGAGGATGTGGTCTTCGTCGATGTGGCTGACCATCACCAGTCGGACAGGCATCGGATCGTCCGGAGATCGCTCGTCCTTTAATTCCGCGAGCCTCGGACGAAGTGAGGACGCATAGACGCCTTTCGGGCCACCGTCGATGATGATGATTTGCGGATCGTTCTCTGGTCCGTAATGCAGGAGAAGCGAGTCACCGTGCTGCGCGGGAAGAGCTTCGAGCTTGAGTGGCATGGCAATCCTCTTTCGTTCACACTGATTGAAGTGCGCGCAGGATGTCCAGCATCCCCGCACCCTGGAAATATCGTTCGCGCCCAAGGTCCGTCGTCGTCGAGGTAAGGATCTGCTTGATGCGAGTCGGCCTTCCGATCAGCTCCTCGTAACGGGCCATGAGCAAGGCCGCGGCGCCGCTGACATGCGGCGTGGCCATGCTCGTTCCATCCTTTTTCGACACGTTTTCGTTCGGCACCGTCGACTCGATCTTCTCGCCTGGCGCGACGAGGTCCGGTTTATAGCGTCCGTCGCCTGTCGGACCGCGACTGGAGAAGTAGCTGACGCCATACGTGTGCGGTTTGAAGCGGTGCGTCGCGCCTACGGTGATGACGAGATCCGCGTTGCCCGGGTCGGTAATGGAGATGCTCCGATAGTCCTCGGACGGACCAGTGGCAGTCTCGTAGCGCACGTAGCCCTCGTTGCCCGCCGCGGCGACCACGACCACTCCGTTATTCACGAGCCGCTCCGCCTCCTCGCACACAGGCGTGCGTCCGCAGGCGAAGTTCATCACGTCGTGGCGGATGGACATGGAGAGGTTCGCACCATGAATGACGAAGTAGTCCTTGTGCGCGTTCTTGAAGCGGATGTACTGGAGTGCCGCGATGATCGAGAACTCGTCCCCAAGGCCGGCGTCGTCGAAGACACGCAGATCGTAGAGACCGAGGTCGGGACAGATGCCCTGCATCGTGGGTTGCTTCTCGCGGCCGGGCTCCTCCGCGCGCCAGTCCGCGGCAAGGATCCCGGCGCAGTGCGTGCCGTGGTCGTTGCGCGGAACATGTCCTGTTTCGCCGCTCGGGAGTACCTCGTCGGTGTAGGCGCTGGTGTGCGGAACCGCGAGCAGCGGCTCCAGCAGCGACCAGTCGATCTCGCTGCCGGAGAGCAGCCGCGACGTGAGAGTCTTCAGCTCCTCGCGGATATCGTGCGACTCTTTTGAGTCACCGGTCAAAATGTCGCGCACGCGTTGCGACAACTTCGGCGAAGGCGGGTTGAGACGCGCGGGATTGAGTAGTAGCCGGATGAGGCGAAAGTCGTATGTCGCGACGATGCGCGTGCGATTCATCCACTTCCCGTTCACGAGCTCGAACGGCTCCTCATAAATAGGCTGACGGCCGTTGATATCCGCTTCCTTGCGTCGCCGGAATGCGGGATGCGTCGCGTCGACGCCGCTGTCGACGACGGCCCACACGAGATCCTTGCAGCTCAGCTCGAAGAGCCGCCGCGCCGCGTCCGCCTTCACCGATACGGAGGAACGCACGATCGCCGTCGCTGCCTGGCGATTGAGGTTCACCGTCCAGATGCGGGACATCACGTCTTCGTGCGGCTCGACTCCCTCCAGCAATTCCGCGACTGCCTCGACTTCGCGGCTCCAGTCGTAGGGCGGCGCGTCCGGCTCGCTGGATTCGCCGGGCGTGCTGATGTCCGGTAGCACCGGTTCGAACTCACTCTCCGTGCGGCGGCGGTGCTCTTTGCGCGCGACCGCGAGGAAACCGACGATGCGGAAGACCCACAGCAGGTCGGCCGACACACCGAGTTGGGACGCGCGCCGTTCCGGATCCTCGAGAGCCCGGGCTACCGCTTGCCGATTCTTCGTATCCTGCAGTAGCACGCCGGGATTGATGGGGACGCGCTTCTTGTCCACGCGCTGCCACAGCATGTTCGACCACCAGTTGGTCATCGGCAGGATGACGCGCACCAGCTCGGCAAACGAGACCGTGGCCAAAGCGGTGGATTGGTTGTAGATCACTTCGCGCGGCTCGCCGTCCGTCATGGGATCCTCACCGAGCCGGTCCACTACGACGCGCCGTACGATCCCCGGTCTCGCCTCGGCGAACGGCGTTAGGAGCAGCTCGCGTTTCACATCGAGGTCTTCCGCGAATTTGATCCAGACATCGGGAAGAACGGGCGAATCCTGTGTGAACCGCCGCGCGCGTCCCACGCCGAACATGACGCGCTCGCACGCCTTCCTCTCGACCAATGCCACAGCTTTCTTTTGCGCCATGTCACCCCCCTGTAGTAGGTGGTGCTGCAAGGAGTGTTTTCCCTACCCATCCGCGTGAGCCTATCCAGGTTCGTGGACGGGTGCGAGTTATGCCCCGCGTTCGAAGAGACTTTCGAAAACCGACGGTGTGACCCCAGAGTCGATCACTCACGGCGGTGAATGGTGCCTTCGTGACATCGGCTCGCGCTGACTGGCACGTCCGACGGCGTAGCTCAGGCCTCTGCCGCCCTTACTTAATCAACGCACTAGCGCCGCCGACTGCCTGGAACCGGATTGAGAGCGGCACACCACGCGCTGACCGAAGTTCGATCAGAGTCGTTTTGCGAAGCGCCTCCGCCGCGTCATCGCCGTTGCGGAGAAATGTATGCAGAAGGCGCATCGTTGGGGGAGCTTCCGCGTCATCGAGATCGTACGACGTTGCAATGACTGTCGGCACGCCGGCAATGAGGAATGCATCCGCCACCGTTCGAATGAATGCGCGAGGATCTTCATTTGAAGCGCCGCGGCAACCGGCTAGAACCAC
>DATLVW010000080.1:0-9828 GCA_035577085.1 Thermoanaerobaculia bacterium | reverse complement strand
TCGTTCTTGAGCTTCTCCCAGTTGACGAGAACCTCCTCGGCGTCGTTGGCTTCGACGTCGCCGAACACATGCGGGTGCCGTCGAACGAGCTTGTCGTGAATCGCCGTGACCGCGTCGTAGATGTCGAACGATCCTTCTTCGCTCGTCAGCTCGGCGATGAACACCGCTTGGAGCAGGAAATCGCCGAGCTCCTCGGCTAGCGCAGCACGATCGTCGCGGTCGATGGCATCGACGACTTCGTACGACTCCTCGATCACAAACGGCTTTAAGGTGGCCAACGTCTGCTTGCGGTCCCACGGACAACCATTCGGGCCGCGGAGTGTATGCATGAGCTGCACGAGCTCATCGAAAGAGCGCTTCGGCATGAACGCATTCTATGCGTGCGATTCTTGGTGGTAGCATCGTTGCTCGATTTCTTCAGCGCCATCTCGCATGTCGAATCAGGTTCTGATCGTGGCCTCCGAAGTGGCCGCAAGAGCAGCCGCTGAGGTGGCGGCATCGCTCAGCTTCGCGCCGGTTGTGGCGGGTACCGAGGAGGAAGCGCTTGCCCTTCTCGACCGCGAGCGATTCGCGCTGATTGCCGTGACCGCCGGCGACGATTTCCCGCATTTGCGCGCGGAAGCGGAGCGGAGGCAGCCGGCCGCACCGCTGCTCGAGTTACCCGAGGTGAATGGAGACAACAGCGCGCTGCGGCGGCTGATGATCCAGTATCTCGACCGGCGTGTCCGGCCGAAACCCCTCGGGTCTGAAGAACGCTACCGGTTTCTCTCCAGCATCCTCGAGTCCTTCACCGGCACGCTCGAACTGAAGGAAGTGCTGCGGCGCATCGTCACAATCACGCGCCAGGAGCTCGGCGCCGATCGGGCGTGGCTGCTCCATCCGGTAAACGCGCAGGCGGAGTTCGCGAAAGTCCGCTTCGCCGTCAGCGCGCCTGAATACACGGTTCCGAATGAAGACTACGCATCCACACTTTCGTTGAAGCAGTCATCGAATCTGATCCAGCGCCTCCTCGACGCCAGCGGACCGATCGTGGTCATGGAAAATGATCCCGATCTCGATCGCGAGCAGGCCGCGATTTTCCAGGTGCGCTCCGAGATCGTGCAGGTGCTCCGCCCGCGGGACGACGAGCCGTGGGCGTTCGGGCTTCATCAGATTTCGTCCGCGCGTGTGTGGACGGACGAAGAGATCTCGCTCTTCGCCGAGATCGGCCGCTACGCCACGCTCGCGCTCAACAACACGCTGCTGCACGAGCGCGCCGTCCGCGAGATGGCCAAGGTCAACGCCATCCTCGATCAAATCCCCGAGTCTGCCGCGATTTACGACGCGCAGGGGCGGTTGGAGCGGATGAACGCCGCAGCGCAGCGCGAGCCCGTTTCGCTCTTCGCCAACGATCCCGAAAGCCGCGTTCGCAAGAGCCGGCATCGCTACATCGACGGCAGCCCGCTCGAAGCGGACGATCTTCCGTCGATGCGTGCGATACGCGGCGACGTCGTCAAATCCGACTATCTCGTCCACGATGCGCGCAGTGGCGACGACCGGGTTGTCAACCTGAAAGCGGCGCCGATTCGCGACGACCGCAATCACATCATTGGCTCCGTGGTGTTGTCGCGCGATGTTACGGACGAGCGTCTGACGGCCGAGCGCGAAGCATGGCGCCGCCGCCGCGCTGAATGTCTCGCCAACCTCGGCGTCGACACCGTGACGGTACAGCCGTCATTCGAAGAGCTCGACGATCCGGCGCGCCGCGTCGCCGATGCCGTCGGCGGGACGGCCATGATCTACCTCTATCACTCGCCGTCGAGCGAGTTGCGCATGGTCGGAATGGCGTCCGTCGCTCCCATCGCCAATGAAGTGCAGCGGTTCCGCGAATACCTGACGCGCAACCCCTTCCACGCGGGCGAAGGCATCGCAGGAACGGTTTTCCAGATTGGACGGCCGCTGCTCTACTCGGAGTTCGGCGGGAAGGCGGCAACCGATTTTGCGCGCGATTCGACCGAGGCCGGCCTCGTGGCGGCGATGAACGAACAAACGCTGATCGCTACGCCGATCGAATCGTACGGCGATCGTATCGGCGCTCTGGTGATCGCGCGCTCGGATCAGCGGCGCAGTTTCGACGCCGAGGATCTCGAGTTCGCGCAGGCCGTGGCGGAGCGGATCGGCGCGGCCAGCCACATCCACCGGCTGACGCGCATCTCCCAGGAAGGCCATCGCGCCGCTGAAGAACTGGCCCGACGCGAAGTCGATGCGCGCGTTCGTTTCGAGGCTGTGATCGAGACCGCGCCGATCGGGGTCGCCGTCTTCTCCGCGGACGAGCTGCGCATCGAGCTGGCCAACGCCCGCTTCGTCGATTTCGTGCAGCGACTCGGCAAGATCGCCATCGATACGCCGCTGGTCGGCCTGCGCGTCGACGAAGTCATCCCGTCGCTGGAGAAGCCGCTCAAGCAGGTCGCCGAGTCGGGCGAGATGCGCTTCGATGAAGCGTTCAAGGCCGACACGCGGCCGACGCCGACGTACATCAACCGCATCGTGTCCGCTGTGCGCGGACGTTTCTCGGGCATCACCCAGAACCTGACCGTGCTGATCCAGGACGTCACTGATCAGGTCAACGCGCGCCGCGAGATCGAGGATCTGGCGCAGGCGATGGCCGAACGATCGGCGCGACTCGACTCGATCCTCAGCTCGATGACGGACGGTCTCTGGGTTTACGACGCCGGAGGGCAGGTCGTCTCCGTCAATGAGGCTGCCATCACGATGTTCGGCTTCGGCTCGCGCACCGAGGCGGCAGAGCATGGATCGTTTGCGCAGTTGAACCTTCGCTATCCCGATGCCCGGCCCATTCCGGCGGACGACCTTCCCCACGCTCGCGCGCTGGGAGGTATGACCGTCCCCGACTACCTGGCCATGGGCCGGCACTTCATCACGGGCAAGGATCTCGACCTTTCGATCGCCGCTGCGCCGATCGAGAGCAACGGCATCGTCGGCGCCGTTCTCGTGATTCGCGACATCACGGCATTGCAGGAGCTCGACCGCAAGAAGGACGAATTCCTCTCGGTCGCGTCTCACGAGTTACGGACGCCGCTGACGACGATCAAGGGTTACACGCAACTGCTCGCGCAGACGATCAACGATCTCCCGCCCGAGGAGCGGATGACCTACCTCAACGCCGTCCTCGGCGAAGTCGACCGCATGATGGGGCTGATCTCCGAGCTGCTCGACGTCTCCCGCATCGAGACGAACCGTCTGCAGATCGACCGGCAGCCGGTGCGCTGGCTCGAGTTTCTCGATCGCCGCGCGAACGCGTTCCGTGTGCAGAATCCTGCACGCACGATCCGCTTCTCCGCCGAGATCGCGGAGACGACGATGCCGGTTGACCCAGACCGGATGCGGCAGGTCGTCGACAACCTCATCTCCAACGCGATCAAGTATTCGGCGGAAGGAACCAACATCGAGCTCGTCGCGCGGATCGAGGAGAATCAGATGCTGACCGCGGTGATCGATCAGGGCATCGGCATTCCGACGGACGAGATCCCGAAGCTGTTCGAGCGCTTCCACCGCGCACGAAACGTCTCGAGCCGCTACTACGGCGGTCTCGGCCTCGGCCTCTACATCGCCAAGGCCATCGTCGAAGCGCACAGCGGCTCGATTCATGTCACCAGCGAGGAAGGGCAGGGCGCGACGTTCACGATCCGGCTGCCGTTGCCGTAAAACCGATACAATCCGCCCGTTTTCGACGGAGGTTCCCCCCTTGCGATTCCGCCTGCTCCCCCGGGAAGAAACGTTTTACGCCGACATGATCGCAATGTCCGATCAGCTCAAGGTGGGCGCGCGTCTGCTCGAAGAAATGTTTGCGCCCGATCCTCCGATCGCCGACAAGGCTCACGAGATCAAGGAAGTCGAGCACAAGTGTGATTTCCTGACCCACGCGATCATCCAGCGCCTCAACAAGACTTTCGTCACGCCGATGGACCGCGAGGACATCCACTCGCTCGCCCGCACCCTCGATGACGTGATGGACGCCATCGACAACGCCGCGAGCCTGGTGCCGCTGTACAAGATCGATCGCGTCCGCCCGGGCGCGCGCGAGCTGGCAAAGGTGATTTCGTCATCGGCCGATGAAGTCCGGCGCGCCGTCATCGCGCTCGAACGGCGTGACGGCGTCATGGCATGCGCGGTCGAGATCAACCGGCTGGAGAACGAAGCAGACCGCATCCACCAGAAGGCTGTCGGACAGCTTTTCGACGAAGAGCGCGATCCGATCGTGGTCATGAAGTGGAAGGAGATCCTCGACCTTCTCGAAGAGGCCACGGATCGCTGCGAGGATGTCGCAAACCTGCTCGAGAACGTGGTCGTGAAACACAGCTGATGCCGAGCCATCTCTTTCTGCTGGTCGCCGGCCTGATCGGCGTGGCGTTGGTGTTCGACTACATCAACGGCTTTCACGATGCGGCGAACTCGATCGCGACGGTCGTCTCCACGCGGGTTCTCTCGCCGGGTCAGGCCGTGATCTGGGCGGCTTTCTTCAACTTCGTAGCCGCGTTCGGCTTCGGAACGGCGGTGGCCAAGACTATTGGCAACGGGATGATCGACATCCACGCCGTAACGTTCGGCGTGATTTTCGGTGGCCTGATCGGCGCGATCGTCTGGGACCTGATCACCTGGTACTTCGGGTTGCCAACGAGCTCGTCGCATGCGCTCATCGGCGGTTACGCGGGAGCGGCAGTGGCGCGCTACGGCTTCGGCGCCATCATCCCTTCGGGCTGGACGAAGACACTCGTCTTTATCGTCATCGCTCCGCTGATCGGCCTCGTGCTCGGATTCCTGCTCACGGTGGCGATCATGTGGATCTTCCAGCGCAAGTCACCGAAGTCGGTTGACAAGACGTTTCGGCGCCTGCAGCTCGTTTCCGCCGCCGCCTACTCCCTCGGACACGGCACGAACGACGCGCAGAAGACGATGGGCATCATCGCTGGCGTCCTCTTCACTGCCGGGTACCTCAAGACGTTTTACATCCCGATCTGGGTGATTCTCGCCGCGCACTCGGCGATCGGCCTGGGCACGCTGTCGGGCGGCTGGCGGATCATTCATACGATGGGCTCGAAGATCACAAAGCTGCAGCCGGTGGGTGGCTTCGCCGCCGAGACCGCCGGCGCGATCACGCTCTTCCTGGCCAGCTCCTTCGGCATCCCGGTCTCGACCACGCACACGATCACCGGTGCCATCGTCGGAGTCGGCGCAACACGCCGCCTTTCCGCCGTGCGTTGGGGGGTGGCAGGGAGAATCGTCTGGGCGTGGATCCTGACGATTCCTATGGCCGCGATCATGGGGGCGGTGACGTACTGGATCGTGACGCTGTTCGGCGCGAAGTAGGGTTGACGAAGCGCTAACGGGGGCGGAAATTTGCGTCCGTGCCATTGTGCTTCTCGCTGCTTGAGCCCGCGGGCGTATAGTCGTAGCTACCGAAGAATTCATGAGATGAGCAAACTTCAGTTTCGGTTCAGCCTCCCCAAGTTTGTGCAGGCGCTTGTCTTCCTTTCGAAGAACGGCGTTTCGGATCTCACGAAACTGAAGGCTGCAAAGCTGTTTTACTTCGCGGACAAAAAACACATGCTCAAGTACGGCCGGCCGATCATCGGAGATTCGTACTTTGCCCTCAATCTGGGTCCGGTTCCTTCGCAGGCAGACGACTTCTTCGACGAGGCATTGGCCGCTCATCAGGCCGGCCCTTCCACTCCCGAGCAGGAGGAGTTTCTGCAGTATCTCGACGTCGTTGCGGACTACTGGCCTCGCTACGTGGCAAATGGCAGCGAGAACTTCCGCGTTTTCTCGAAGTCCGACCTGGAAGTGCTCGGCGACGTGGCAAAGAAGTACGGAAGACTGCACTGGAAGCAGCTCGTCGACCTGTCGCACGAGGAGCCGGCGTATCGGCTAGCCGACAAGGGCAGAGCACCGAATGGCCGCGCTCCGATGACGTACGAGACATTCTTCGAGGGCGCGGACAGCGAGATGCTGAAGCTCGCCGAGGTAGAGCAGGAGCACCGCGATCTGGTTGCAGCGGTAGCATGACGCGAAGTAGGGTTATCCTCATACCGTGAACGAAACGATCTCCCTCGATGTGGAGTTGCGCGCGTTCGTGCGGCGCGATACGGATGAGCGCTGGATGGCTGTCTGTCCTTCGATCGACGTTGCGTCGCAGGGTGCCGATGCAGACGATGCAAAACGATGCCTTGATGAGGCTGTTCAGCTCTGGTTCGAGAGCTGTATCGAACGAGGGACGCTGGAGCGGGCCCTGCAGGAATCACACTTCCGTCCCCTGCATGACGCGGAAGTCGACCGGGCAGACGTCGATACGACCACGGACGACCTTCTAGGCGAGCCGTTCATCGTTAGTGTGACGATTCCGGCGTACCGAGCCACCGCGTAAGAGTCGGGTCGATGCACGTCACCTGGCAGGAACTCCGCGACGTCTGTCGTCTGTTGGGATGCGTACAAGCTCGCATCAAA
The DNA here is from genome assembly GCA_035577085.1 of Thermoanaerobaculia bacterium. Classification (GTDB taxonomy): domain Bacteria; phylum Acidobacteriota; class Thermoanaerobaculia; order Gp7-AA8; family Gp7-AA8; genus JADGNZ01. Next base: position 3,327 of record DATLVW010000080.1, on the reverse strand, counting down.
GGTGACCACCTCATCATGACGCGGGCCGGCCTGGCCAGGCCAATCGTCATCAAGATGGATCGGGGCATTGGCGAAGACATCATTCGATCCAACATGCGTACGCTCGGAATCGATCGGACGGAGTTCGAGCGCCTGCTGGCCATCGTCAGGAAGCGCTAATTCCGGCACCGGAACCGCCCAGAATTTTTTGGATATACTCGCCGTTTTCAGGACGACTCGGAAAGGTCCTCAGAGAGGTAAATCCAATGAAACCAGAGATTCACCCGAAGTATCAGCAGGTCCAGGTGCACTGCGCCTGCGGCGAACAATGGATGACTGGCTCGACAAAGAAAGAGCTGCGCGTCGAGATTTGCTCGAAGTGCCATCCTTACTTCACGGGCAAGCAGAAGCTGCTCGACACCGCCGGCCGCATCGACCGTTTCCAGCAGCGCTACGCGAAGAAGGCCGGACCGAAAGAAGCGGCGGCAAAATAATGCGAGCCCCGAAGGCCTGGCTTGGCTCGGCGAGACTGATCAGCGGCACCTTTGGCGCCGTGATGAACGGGCTCACCGCTGCCATGCCGGCTGGAACGGCGGATCGTAACGTCGACATGTTGATCGGCGGTCAGGCCGTGATCGAGGGCGTCATGATGCGCTCGCTCACCGGCTATTCCGTCGCGGTCCGTCAGCCGAACGGCGACGTCGCGATCAAGAAGGACAAGCTCGTCTCGGTCACGACGAAGTATCCGTTTCTCAAGTTCCCGGTACTGCGCGGCTCGGTCGTCCTCATCCAGTCGCTCATCCTCGGCATCCGCGCGCTGAACTACTCCGCGAGCGTGGCTACGGCGAGCGAAGAGGGTGAGAAGGAGATGTCGAGCTGGGCCGTCGCGAGCTCGATGCTGATGGCGCTCGTTCTCGGCGTCGGCGTATTCATCCTCGCGCCGCTCGGGATCACGAACCTGATCCGTCACTACTTCGCGCCGGGGATGGGAAACCTCGCCTACAACGCGATCGATGGTGTGCTGCGCGCGCTGTTCTTCTTCGTCTACATCCTCTCGATCTCGTTCATGGATGAGATCAAACGCGTCTTCCAGTACCACGGCGCCGAGCACAAGACGGTCTACACCTTTGAAGCGAGCGAGGACCTGACCGTCGAGAACGCGAGAAAGAAGTCGACGCTCCATCCGCGCTGCGGCACGAGCTTTCTCATGTTCGTGATGGCCATCTCGATCCTGGTCTTCTCGCTCGTCCCTTCGACCGTGCCGTTCGCCGTGAAGTTCCTGGCGCGCGTGGTCCTGATTCCGCTTATCGCCGGTCTTGCATATGAAGTGATCCGCTTTTCTGCTCGTCACCTCGGCAATCCCGTTTGCCGGATGCTGACCCGTCCCGGCATGTGGCTGCAGAAGATCACCACGAAGGAGCCGGATGACTCACAGCTCCAGGTCGCGATCACCGCGCTCAAAGAAGCGCTGATGTACGACATCGTCGAGGAAACTCAAGCCGCGGTTGCTTAGCAAACGTTCGTCACATTCACCGTGGGAAGGCGCATGCCGCGTCTTCCCATTTTTGTTTTCAGCGGGACTGCACCATGTACGAGAAACTCGACGAAATCGAAAAGCGTTACGAAGAGCTGCAACAGAAGATGGCCGATCCGGCCGTTGCCGTCGACGTCGCGGCCTTCCGCGACACGATGAAGGCTGTGTCGGAGATCGACGACATCGTCGCCAAATACCGCCAGCTGAAGGACGTCCGCAAGCGTCTCGCCGACGCGCGCGAGATGCTGAAGTCGGATGACGACATGCGTGAGCTCGCAGAGATGGAGATCGCCGAGCTCGAGTTCCGAGCGCCGGAGTTGGAGAAAGAGATCCAGATTCTGCTGCAACCGAAGGATCCGAACGACGACAAGAACGTCTTCGTCGAGATCCGCGCCGGAACGGGCGGCGATGAGGCGTCGCTGTTCGCCGCCGAGATCATGCGCATGTACATCCGCTACGCCGAGACGCGTCGCTGGAAAGTCGACATGACCGACGCCAATTACTCCTCGGTCAACGGGATCAAAGACGCCACTCTGCTCATCGAAGGCAACAAGGTCTATTCGAGACTGAAATTCGAGTCGGGTGTTCACCGCGTGCAGCGCGTTCCCCAGACTGAGACGCAAGGCCGCATCCACACCTCGGCCATCACCGTGGCAGTTCTTCCCGAGGTCGAAGATATTGAGATTCAGGTCAACGAAAAGGACCTGCGCATCGACACCTTCTGTTCGTCCGGGCCTGGCGGCCAGTCGGTGAACACGACTTACTCGGCGGTCCGCATGACGCACCTTCCGACCGGAGTCGTGGTGTCGTGTCAGGACGAGAAGTCGCAGATCAAGAACCGGCAGAAAGCGCTCAAGGTCCTGAAGGCTCGTCTCTACGATATCGAGCGTCTGAAGCGTGAGTCGGAGCTGTCGGCGACACGAAAAGGATTAATCGGTAGCGGCGACCGATCGGAGAAGATCCGCACCTACAATTTCCCGCAGGATCGCGTCACCGATCACCGCATCGGTCTCACCGTCCACAACCTCCCCGACATCATGAACGGCAATCTCGACGTCCTCCTCGAGCCACTCCTCGGCCACTTCCAGGCGGAGAAGCTGCGCGAGGCGGTCGAGGCGCGCTGACCGGACGAACGATCAGCCCCGCACGCGGAAGCGGCGGATCTCTTCGTCCAATCCTCGGATGGCGTCAGAGAGAAGCGTGAGCGATTCGCCCATCTCGGCGGCATAGCTCCCGCTGCCTTCGGCGAGCGCGCGCACCTGCTCCATCGTGGCCACGATCTTCTCGCTTTCGGCAGCCTGATTGGTGGCCACCTGGAAGATCTCGTGAATCATGTCGATCATCTTTTCGGCCGAGGCAGAGATCATCGAGGAGCCGGAGCGCTGTTCGGTCATGGCCTGGCGCACGTACTTCGTCACCTCGCGCATCGACTCGACGGCGTTCATGATGTGGTCGGAGCCCTGCGCCTGTTGGGTGGTGGCGCCGTTGATCTGGCTTAGAAGCTCCTGCAACCGGTCGATAGCGCGCGTGATGTTCTCGCTCCCGGCCGTTTGCTCGCGCGTTCCGGCGGCGATCTCCTTCCCCATGCCCGACGCTTTCGTCGACGAATCGAGGATGTTGTTCAGCGCCTTGCCTGCCTCGTGCGAGAGCGATACGCCGTCTTCGACGAGCTTGGTGCCTGAAGACATCGAGCGGAGCGCGTTGCCGACTTCTTCTTGCACGGAGCGGATAAGATTGGCGATCTCGCGGGTCGAGGATGCGGTGCGCTCGGAAAGATCGCGAATCTCGGCGGCTACGACGGAGAAGCCCTTGCC
>DATLVW010000079.1:0-4323 GCA_035577085.1 Thermoanaerobaculia bacterium | reverse complement strand
CGCTGTTCGATGCGAACGGCCGGAAAACGCTCGCGAACGAGCTCCACCGTACCATCGGTCGAAAAGGAATCGAGCAAGTAGATCTCGTCTGCCCACGCCACCGAGCGGAGGCAGTCCTCGATGAAGGCGGTTTCATCGAGGGTGTGGATGATGACGGTGACGGGCGCGCGCGGCATGCGCCGAGATCGTACACTTTGCGGATGCGAATCCGCCTCTTCGCTCTCGCCGCCGCTACGTTGACCGCATGCGCGCACACAGCTCCTCCGCCGACTCCGCCACTGGCCGCCGCGCATGCAACCCAGACACGCGCCTTCATCATGGGGGGCCGGAAGGCGGGGACAGAGACAGTGGTGATCGACGGACCGACGCGCACGGTCGACTTCGAGTTCAACGACCGAGGGCGCGGCCCGAAGACGCACACGGTGCTGACGAGCGGCGGGAACGCGATTACGGCGTCGTTGCACACCAGCGGCAATGACTATTTCAAGGTGCCGGTCGATGAGACTTATGCGAACGGCACGTGGTCGAACGGTGCGGAGAAAGGAAACGCACCCGCAGGCGCACCGGCGTTCTTCGTCTCGATGTACGGCCCACCCGAGGAAACCGCGGTGCTTGCGCGCGCGTTGCTGGCCGCGCCGGAGCATCGTTTGGCGTTGCTACCGGCGGGAGAGGCATCGATCCGCAAGGTTGGCGAGCTCACGGTGTCAGCAGCCGGACGCTCGCAGCACGTTACCTGTTACGAGATCAGCGGGCTTGGCTTCACGCCGTCGCCAATCTGGCTCGATGACCACAACGAGCTGTTTGCCTCGGCATCCTCCTGGTCGTCGGTAATCGCCGATGGCTGGGACAGCGTCCTGCCGCAATTGCTGAAAGCGCAGGATGCATGGCGCGACGAGGCGGTCTCGCGTGAGGCCGCGCGCCTCATGCGCGTCCCAGTGGGAGGCGGCATCGTCATCACGAACGCGCGTCTGTTCGATCCGGTCACGCTGCAGACGACGCCGGGAACGACGATCGTGATCCGGGGCAATCGCATCGAAGCCGCCGGAACCGGCATTGCCATTCCTAATGGCCTCGAGCACATCGATGCGGCCGGTCGCACAGTCATACCTGGCCTGTGGGACATGCACACTCACAACTCCGCCGATGACGGCCTTCTCAACATCTCCAACGGCATCACCTCGGTTCGCGATCTCGCCAACGACACCGATTTCCTGCTCGACCTGCGAAAGAAGATTGACAGTGGCGCCGCGATCGGCCCGCGCATCGTCCTGGCAGGCATCATCGACGGTCCCGGCAAATACGCAGGTCCGACGAAAGTGCTCGTCGATACCGAGGCGCAGGCGCGCGAGGCGGTCGAGAATTACGCGAAGCTCGGATACGAGCAGATCAAGATCTACAGTTCGGTTCGGCCGGAGCTCGTACCATTCATCGCCCGCCTCGCTCATGAGCACGGGATGCGCGTGAGCGGACACGTGCCGGCGTTCATGCGCGCGGAGGATGCCGTTCGCGCCGGCTACGACGAGATCCAGCACGTCAATTTTCTCTTTCTCAACTTCTGGCCCGACATTCAGGACACGCGCACGCCGGTGCGGTTCACGGCGGTCGCCGAGCGCGCCGCGACCCTCGATTTGAATTCTGCGGAGGTCAAAGCGTTCATCGAGCTTCTGCACGAGCATCACACCGTGATCGACCCGACAGTCTCGGTCTTCGAAGGGATGTTCGTTTCGCGCAAAGGGACGATGTCGCCGAGCTACGCGACGGTCGCCGACCGTCTGCCGCCGCAGGTGCGCCGCGGATTTCTCACCGGCGGGCTACCGGTACCCGACGGCATGGACCAGCGTTACCGCGACTCGTTTCGCAACCTCCTGGCGATGGTAAAAGCGCTCTACGACGCACATGTGCCGATCGTGGCCGGAACCGACGCTATGGCCGGCTATACGCTGGCTCGCGAGCTCGAGCTGTACGTCGAAGCCGGTATCCCACCCGCCGAAGTGTTGCGCATCGCCACGCTGGGAGCCGCTCACGTGATGAAGCACGACGACCAGCTCGGCTCGATTGCGCCGGGCAAGCTGGCCGATCTCGATATCGTCGACGGCGATCCGGCGACGAACATCAGTGATGTACGGAAGGTCGTCACCGTGATCAAGGACGGGAAAGTGTTCGATCCGAAGGCCCGGTAGAGGCACTTACGCCTTTTACGCCTACATTACGCTAACTTCCGCTTGACTTTCGCGTTGTTACCGCCTATATTGTCCTTTCACGAGGCGGACATGACGTATCTGACCGAGCGACAACGCGACATTCTGCAGTTCATCCGGGATTGCCAACGGGAGCGCGGGGTGGCGCCGACGCACCGTGAGATCTGCGATCACTTCGGGTTTTCATCGTACGGTACGGTCTACAAGCACCTCTCCCTGCTCCAGAAGAAGGGGCTGATCCGACGCGACTGGAACCAGAAACGAGGCGTTGAGCTTGTCGAGAACGATGACAAGCCGGCCTCGGCGACCGCGTCCGGAGTGCTCGAGCTGCCGTTATTCGGCTATATCGCTGCCGGCCGCCCGCTCGATGTCGAGATATCCAACGAGACCATCACAGTCCCGGAGCGCCTCACCAGCCGCGGCGAAAACTACGTGCTCAAGGTGAAGGGCGACTCGATGATCGACGACGGCATCATGGACGGCGATTACGTCATCATCGCCCGCCGCGAGCGCGCTGAGAACGGCGAGATGGTCGTCGCCAACGTCAGCGGCGAAGTCACCCTCAAGCGTTTCTACCACGAGGGCGAAAAGGTTCGCCTGCAGCCTGCCAACTCAATGATGCATCCGATTTACGCCTCCGCCCGCGACGTCGCGGTGCAGGGAGTAGTCGTCGGTCTGATGCGCCGTTTCTGATCGCGAAAGTGAGGAAGAACCATGGATCTCGTACTCAAACTTCGTGAAGTCCGCCGCCTCAAGGGCCTGAGCCAGAAGGATGTGGCGCGCCTCTCCGGCGTCGGCGAAAAGACCATCAGCTCGTTCGAGACCGGGGAGCGCGTCGGCTCGATGAAACTCGCACAGCTCAAGCGGCTGCTCGCGGTCTACGACATGACCGAGGCCGATTTCTTTGGCGGAGGTGTGGAGAAGAAGATCGCGCCATGGGAGCTCGATCAGGACCAGTTCGCCACCGTGCGCATGATCGAAGAACTTCAGTCGCTGCCGAAACCGTCGCAGCGTAACCTCCTGGCGAAGTTCCAGCTGATGATCGAGACAATGTCGGAGGTTCACGAGCCGCGGCATAGGCGCCCTCGCTACCTTCGCGATGATCCTGAGTGGCAGATGATGGCTTCGCGGAACTGAAGGGCGCGTGCCTCCTCGGCCGAACAGAACGACCCGCGCCGCGTGACTTGATCCGACCGTTGCCGGCCCGCTCAAGTTCCACCCGCGAAATCTTCTAACGCGCAGTTTGCCGGCCGAGCCGCATCAGTTCTGCTACGCGAGAGCGATCGCGAATGCCTTCAGTCCAGCAAACCATGCGGCTACGAGAATCGCAAACCTGAACCAATTCAGCAGTACCCACAATCGAACCATTCTCGTGAGCTGCCCCTCCGGCATCTTCGCCGCATCCGGGAGGCGTAATAGCACCGGGATGAAGTAGGCGAACGTCACGATGATGACGAAGAGAGCCGACGCGGCGGCGAAGAGCCACCATGTTCGCGCTGGCCCTGCGTACAGCAAGGCCGCTACGAGATTTCAGCAGCGAAATGATCCCGGTGAGCGGCGTCAGAAAGATCCAGAGGCGGTGGCCGGAATCCGGGCGGATCGTGACCGCGAGGTACGCCAGCACGGACTGCGGCGGAGAGGAAGCCCATAACGGCACCAGCACGCGCGTCTCGAACAGGCCGGCGCCTGTTTGAATCCCGAGCGAGATGACGAGAAGCCAGAGCGCAATGTCATGGAACGCCATGAGTTTTCTTGGCCAACTCCGCTAGTGAGCCATCGCCGCGCCCTGCATGGCCGCGTCCCACAGTTCGACCCGGTTGCGGCCGCGGTGCTTGGCTGAGTAGAGCGCGCGATCGGCGCGGTCGATGAGGATCGAGGGGCTGACGTTTCCTTCGCCTTCCATCGAGTCGATGCCGGCGATTCCGATCGATGCAGTTACCACGACGGAATCGCTGCCCACGTTGAAGGAGCTCGACTCCATTCGTTCACGGATTCGTTCGGCGACGACTGTCGTGTTGCCGGTCTTCGTTTCCGGAAGAACGACGCAGAACTCTTCGCCGCCGTAGCGGCCCGGAACGTCGTACACACGGCAACTATCGCGGAGCACCTGGGCCACCGCGCGCAG
>DATLVW010000078.1:0-4198 GCA_035577085.1 Thermoanaerobaculia bacterium | reverse complement strand
CACGGCACGCGCGCGTTCGTGAAGTCGAGCACGCGCGGAAGCCAGGTCGTGCCGTCGAATGTCGCATCGAATCCTGGAGGAGGTGTATCGGGCCAGAGCAGCAGCACGCGTTTGTCGCGAACGCGAAAGTGAAAGCCGTCGTCGGCCCAGACCGTCATCGGCATCGACTCAGGCAGAACGTCCTGCTCAATCGTTGCAGCCACCTGCCGGCGCAGCGGCGTTACCGGCACGTCGATGCCGAGCGTCGAACCCCAGGCACCGGCGGCGTTGATGAAAACGTCGGCGTCGACATCACCCTGCGATGTCTCCAGCGCAACGATTCGATCGCCCTCGATCCGCATGCGATGTACGGTGACGCCAAAATCGAATCGGACACCGTCTCGCTGCGCCGCCGCGGCGTAACCGTTCGTGATCTTCATTGCGCGGATGAAGCCGTCGGTCGGACAGAACGTGCCTCCGACGATGGCATCGTCCTTGACGGCGGGATTGATCGCGCGAACTTCATCGGCACCGATCAACCGAGCCTCGGGCAATCCGCACGCATGCTGCAGCGCGTTCGCGTCGCGCAACTGCGCCATTGCCGCTTCGCTGCGCGCGATGAAGAGATAGCCATACGGCCGGTAGCCCGAATCGACGCCGATCTCGGCCTCAAATCGACGCAGTTTTTCGCGCGACAACAACGACAACGCAATGTCAGTTGGCGTCGCGAATTGCGCGCGAAACCCGCCCGTGGCGCGTGGCGTGCTGCCCGCACCGAGCTCGCTGCCGCGGTCGAGCACCACCACATCGCGCACGCCGCGGGCGGCTAGATGCCAGGCGATGCTCGCACCGATGACTCCGGCTCCTGCGATGACGACCGACGGCATGGAAAGTGGATTATGGCCCGTGCGGTTCGACAAACGGGCTTCCATCCTTCAAACTAGCGTTACCCCAGTAGATTGAGAGGTTTAGTGACACACATCCTGAATCCGGCCAGCTACGGCTTTTCGCCGTTCGCTGTACCAACGCTTGTGACGGCGGCGCTGATGCTTTTCTTCGGCGCGGGCGTCATGGTGCGCCGGATGTCGCGCGTGGCGGGCGCGTTCTTCGCCATCTCCGCGGCGGCCTCGGTGTGGCTCATCGCTTTCACCTTTCTCTACTGCGCGAAGGACGCGGCGACCGCGTTGTTCTGGTCGCGCGCCGCCTACCTCGGCGTTCCATTCCTCGCCCCGGCCATCTATCACTTCACGGCGGAGATGCTCCGGATCGCGAAAGAGCGGCGCGTCGCGATCGGAGCAGCGTGGGGAATGGCCGTCGTCTTCTCCGCTCTGGCCGTGACCGGAGTTCTCGTCGATCGCGTGCAGCATTACTGGTGGGGTTTCTATCCCCGTTACAGCCTGGTGGTGTCACCACCGTTCCTCCTTTTCTTCTTCGGATATCTCATCGCCTCGCTCGTCGAATTCGTTCGCGCGTTCCCGAAGTCGCAAGGCGTTGAGAAGAAGCGTATTCGTCTCCTCATCATCGCGTTCGGCGTCGCATACCTCGGCTGCGTCGACTACCTGCCGAAGTTCGGGTTCGCTGTCTATCCGTTCGGCTACGCGGCCCTGCTCGGGTTCGTCGTGCTCGTCGCGATCGCGTTCCGAAAGTACGACCTCGTTGCCATTACCCCTTCCATCGCCGCGCGCGAGATCATCGGGACGATGGCGGACGTGCTCTTCGTGTGCGACCGCGACGGCCGCATCGAGTTCGCCAATGCCGCGGCGGAGCGGGTCCTCGGCTATCCCGGGGAGAGCCTGGTCGGGCGTCAGTTCGAAGAGTTGCTCGTTGCAGGCGATGACGACACGTTTGTCGAATCGCTGCGCCGCCGCAGCATCCGGAACATGGAGCGCCGGTTCCACGCCAGCGACGGCCGTCAGATCGATCTGATGATGTCGCTCGCTCCCGTCCTGCAACATGGCGAGCCGGCCGGAGTCGTCATCCTCGGCCGCGATATGCGCGAGCAGAAAGATGCGGAGCGCGAGGTGAGACGGGCGGTGACGCTTCTCGAATCGACGCTCGATTCGACAGCCGACGGCATTCTCGTCATCGGCGACGGCGGCCGCCGCGTGCTGACGTATAACCAGCGCTTCGTCGAGATGTGGCGCATTCCCGCGGAACTGCTCGAAGCGAGGGACGATCGCGGTCTCATCGGATGTGTCCTCGATCAACTCGTCGATCCCGAGCACTTCCTCCGCACGATCGAAACGTTGTATGCGCAGCCGGAGGCGGAGAGCTTCGACCTGCTCGAGTTCAAAGACGGCCGGCGCTTCGAGCGGTACTCGATCGGACGTGCGGTCGAGGGCATTGCCAACGTCCGTGTCTGGAGCTTCCGCGACGTTTCCGCACGGTTCGCCGCCGAAGCCGCGCTGCGGGAGTCGGAGCTGCGGTACCGGCTATTGTTCGAGCAGAACGCGGCCGGCGTTTGCGTGACCGAGGCGGATGGGACAATCGTCGACTGCAACCTGACGTTCGCCATGATGCTCGGATACGCGCGGTCGGCACTGATCGGAAGCAACGCCGCTGACCTTTATGTCAACTCATCGGACCGCGAAGACATCGTGGAAATGCTCCGCGACTCGACGACTCTGAACAGCGTCGAGGTCGAGCTCGAAAAGCAGGACGGGCAGTCGATGTGGGCGCTCACGAATCTGACGATGGGGGGAGAACGGATCCACTCTACCGTCGTCGACATCAGCGACCGGAAGCGCGCTGAGGAGCAGATCGAGTTTCACGCGTACCACGACGTGCTGACGAATCTGCCGAACCGAAAACTATTCACCGACCGTCTGACGCACAGTCTTTCCCGCGCCCGCCGTTCCGGGAAGCCGCTGGCCGTGATGTTCGTCGATCTCGACCACTTCAAGTCGATCAACGACACGCTGGGACACGAGGCTGGCGACGAGCTGTTGCTCGAAATGGCGCGGCGCCTTCGCGCCAACATCCGCGACGACGACACCGTTGCCCGACTCGGCGGCGACGAGTTCACGGTCATCCTGGCGGAGCTCCGTCATCCCGAGGATGCGGTCAGTGTGGCGGAGAAACTGATCCAGGCGATCGAGCAGCCGCTGACGATCGCGGGAACTTCGATCGAAGTCTCGGCCAGCATCGGCATCGCCCTCTTTCCGGACGATGGGTCCGACGCCGAGTCGCTGCTGCGCAACGCCGACAGCGCGATGTACCGGGCCAAGGAGTCCGGCCGGAACACGTATCACCTCTGCACCGACGACATGAAACGTCGCGCGGTGGAGCGCCTGTCGCTCGAGACGCGCCTGCGCCGCGCGATCACCGATGGCCAGCTCGTTCTGCACTATCAGCCGCAGATCAGCCTCACCACCGGCGGGGCGGTCGGGGTGGAAGCGCTGGTTCGGTGGAACGATCCGGAGCGCGGAATGGTGCATCCGTCGGCGTTCATTCCGCTCGCCGAGGAGAGCCGGCTCATTCTTCCGCTCGGCGAGTGGGTGCTGCACACGGCCTGCGCGCAAATGATGTCGTGGCGCAACGCCGGCATCGATCTTCCGCTGATGTCGGTGAACATCTCGCTCCGGCAGTTCCAGCAGAACGACATCGTGAGGACTGTGCGGCGCGTGCTCGCCGACACCGGTCTCGATGCCGGTTCACTCGAACTGGAGATCACGGAAACCGCAGCGATGCAGAACGCGGAAACGACGGTGGATGTGCTGCAGGCGCTTCGCGAGCTGGGCGTTTCGATCGCGATCGACGACTTCGGCACCGGCTACTCGTCGCTCAACTATCTGAAGCGCTTCCCGATTACGGCCGTGAAGATCGATCGCGCCTTCATTCGCGATCTGGCCACGAGCGAAGGCGATGCCGCGATCGTCTCCGCAGTGGTCGGCATCGCGCGCGCATTGAAACTTCGCGTCATCGCCGAGGGCGTGGAGACGGAGGATCAGTTGTCGTTCCTGCGCCGCCGGAACTGCGACGCCGCGCAGGGCTACCTCTTCAGCCGGCCGGTTTCCGCGGCCACGCTGCCCGGGCGTCTGATCGGACATCCGCTCGATGCCCCAGCCTTCCGGATGTACGTGTAGCGCCGAGCGTCGCGCGTCTAGGCAAACGCCGCGGCTTCCGCCTCTTCGTGCAACACGGGATACTTCCCAGTGAAACACGCGGTGCAGTAAAGCCCTCGCGGATCGTCGTCGTTGCGCACGGCCGCGAGCATGCC
>DATLVW010000077.1:0-3052 GCA_035577085.1 Thermoanaerobaculia bacterium | reverse complement strand
GATGGCGCGCTCGAACAGCGGCATCGCCTCGGCGTACTTCGCGTCGGCAATGCGGAGAGAAGCGAGTCCGGCGAGCGATGGCGCATGCCGCGGATTCACTTCGAGCGCCGCGCGATAGTGGCGTTCGGCCTCGCCGGCCTTGTCGTCCATTCCGGCGATGAAGTGACCAAGCTCGTAGAGAACTGTCGCCCGGTCCATCGACCGCAGGGTCACGCCGGTGTCCGTTTGCGGTACCGGAATCGAGATCGCCCATCCTGCGCGCGGCGCAGTCAGGGAACGCGTAAGCGCCCAATCAACATCGCGCAGTGAACGGTGATAGCGCAGCTGCAGTGCCGTCTCGACATCGATGCCGTTTGCGACGTCATGAACGAATCCGTAGAACTCGGCGCCGCTGCTGGACGCGGAACGGACCAGCCAATCGACGATGGCCCAGCTTTCCGCGTAAAAGACATCCTGCTTCGGCGGAAGGTTGTATGTGTCGGACTCACGGGTGGTGACGAAGAGCTCGGCGGGAGGAATGCGTCTTCGCTGGCGAAGCGTGGCGATGTGATTTCTCATCGGCTCGCCCGCCGAAACGGAGCCGCGGCGGATGGTGGCATTGCTGAAGTACTCGGCCAGCCCTTCGTCGAGCCAGAGCGGGATGCGCGCGCCGCCCGATTCCAGCAGATCGTGGACGAGCTCGTGGAGGGGCGGCCGGTCGCCGCCACGCCAGGTCGAGCCGTCGTTGATCAGCATCGTTCCGCCGTCGCGCTGGGAAACAAAAACTCCGCTGACGTCGGAGTTGGGCCGATCCCGCAGCATGTCGAAGTACGGCCTGCTCTCGCGGGGGTTCGTGAAAACGATCACGCGCGTCGCCGGGCCCGACGAAGTGCTGAATGTGGCGTCCACCTTCGTCAGCGCCGCGGCTAGTGTCTCGAGCTCCGCGGCGATTGCGCGAGTGCGGTTCTCATCCGCGCTGCTGATGAAGACGAAGTGCTTCGAGCGCGCGCGGAGCCAGGTCTCGTTTGCGGCAGGGAAGGGAATGCGGGCGTCGATCGGACGCGATGTCGCGGCAGCGGCGTGCGAGTTTTTCACAACGGGAGAGATGGCCTGTCCATAGGCCGAAACAGCGAGCACGAGACCGAGCAGTGCGATCCATCGACTCATCGGCGGTGAAGAACAAGAGGCAGCACGGCAGAAAGTTCCGGAGCGGCGAAAATCGTGGCAGACTGTCCGTCACTCTTTTATTACGGAGGGATTATGCCTGCTGACCAGAGTGCAAGTTTCAGTTTGGCCAACGTCATTCGTGCCCACGGCGTTGGTGTTCGAGGGTTGGATGTGCCGCGACGGTCGGAGCAGTACGAGGGCCGCTTTGGCCGGATGTTCCGGAGTTTGCCGTCCGCCGATCACGAGCGTGCGGATCTCATCACTCTTGCGAATCGGATGATCGCGGATCCGGAGCCCGATCCGGGAGACGCGACTCCCGATCCGGAAGAGAACCGCGGGATCTCCGCGGGCTACACGTACGTGGGACAGTTCATCGACCACGACATCACGTTCGATCCTGCGAGCAGCCTGCAGAAGACGAACGATCCCGATGGACTGGTCGACTTCCGCACGCCGCGGTTCGACCTCGATTCCGTCTATGGCCGCGGTCCGGATGATCAGCCGTACCTCTACGAATCGGACGGCATCCATCTGCTTCACGGAACGCGTCTGCTGACCGGCAATCCGGGCGATCCGAACACGTTCGATCTTCCCCGCGACACCCGCGATGCTGGCGAGCGGCGCGCGATCATCGGCGATCCGCGAAACGACGAGAACGTCATCGTCTCGCAGTTGCAGGGGATCTTCATTCGCTTCCACAACCGGATTGCCGATCTACTCGGCGGCAGCGCGAAGTTTGCCGACGTGCAGCGCGTCGTCCGCTGGCATTATCAGTGGGCGGTCCTGCACGACTTTCTGCCGACCATCGCGGGATGGGAGATGGTTCGCAACGTTCTGCCGCATCTGCGCAAAGACGGGAAGGACAAGTCGCCGTACGACGAGAAGCCGGATCTGCGTTTCTTCCACTGGCGCGACTCCCCGTTCATGCCGATCGAGTTCTCGGTCGCCGCATACCGCTTCGGCCATTCCATGATTCGTCCGCAATACCGGCTCAACTCGACGCTACCGAACCGCTTCCCGATCTTTCCCGATCTTCGCGGGTTCCATGAGTTTCCGACTCCGTGGGCGATCGAGTGGCCGCTCTTCTTCCACATTCACGGCGGCGCTCCGGACACCGGTCCGACGCGCGTGCAGCCGGCGTACAAGATCGACACCTCGCTCGTCGATCCGCTGCGCAATCTGCCGTTCATCACCGACGGCATCCCATCGCTGGCACAGCGGAACCTTCTGCGCGGCCTCACGTTCGGCCTCCCGTCTGGCCAGACGGTGGCGCGACACATGTGCATCGATCCGATTCCTGACGACCAGCTCAAATGCGGCAAACTGACGGAAGAGGATTTTCCGAACAATCCGAAGCTCATTGACATCAGCCCGAACTTCGCGGACAACGCACCGCTCTGGTTCTACATCCTCGCCGAACCTCAGTTGCAATTCGAGGATGACGACACTCCGATCACCCTCGGGCCGGTCGGCGGGCGGATCGTGACCGAAGTCATCGCGGGTTTGATGACCGGCGACAACCATTCGTATCTGTCGCAGCAACCGTGCTGGCGGCCGATCAAGGAGCTCACCCGCAGCGGCCATTTCGGCTTCGCGGAGCTCGTTCTCGTGGCAACAGGAAAACTTCCGTAGTGTTTGATGATGCGGCGGCCTTGCGAAAACGCAGGCCGCCGCGTCACTTCAGAGCGTGAACTGGCCGGCTTCGATCAAGGAGCGGAGGCGGGCCATGAATTGATCGGCGACGGCGCCGTCAATGAGGCGATGATCGAAGGTCAGCGCGAGGATGCACATCGAGCGGATGGCGATCACGTCGCCTTCTTTTGTTTCGACGACGACCGGGCGCTTCTTCACGCCGCCGACGCCGAGGATGGCGACTTGCGGCTGGTTGATGATGGGCGTTCCGAAG
>DATLVW010000076.1:0-2003 GCA_035577085.1 Thermoanaerobaculia bacterium | reverse complement strand
GCGCATCGCATTCACGGGAGCCCTGAACGCGAAGCCGCTCCGCTTTTACAATCAGGGTGATCTATTCATCGTGGATGCAGTGCCCGGTGCTCAACCGCGCAACCTAACCACGAGCTACGATTTCTCCATCGAAGATGGACTGAGCGGCGATCAGCATCCGCCGCGCGCGGCTTCCGGCGGCGGAATCGTATGGAGTCGGGACGGAAAGAGCGTGGTGGTTGTGACGGCCGAGAACGGACGCGCGAATCTCAAGCGCTTCTCGACAACCGACGGAAAGGTCGATTCGGTTACGACGGGCGCCAACGACGTCGAAGCCTATAGTGCCAGCGCCGACGGATCGAAGATCGTGACGCTCGTATCGACACCCACCAATATCGGCGATTTGTTCGTTGTGGATGCCAACACGCCTCGGGCCGCCCCGCGGCAGATCACGCGCGTCAATGAAGGCCTGTTGAGCACGCTCGACTTGAGCGCGCCCGAGGAATTCTGGTACAACAGCTTCGACGGCAAACGCATCCAGGGCTGGATTCTCAAGCCGCCGCATTTCGATGCTTCGAAAAAATATCCGCTCATCCTCGAGATCCACGGCGGCCCGAACGCCGCTTACGGCCAGACATTCACGCATGAGTTTTCCTGGTTCGCCGCCAAGGGCTACGTCGTGCTCTACACCAATCCGCGCGGCAGCACTTCGTACGGACAGGATTTCGCCAACATCATCCAGTTCCATTATCCGGGCGACGACTACAAGGATCTGATGGCAGGCGTCGACGAGGTTCTCAAGCGTGGGTACGTTGACTCGACGCGCATGGGAGTAACCGGGGGCAGCGGTGGCGGTGTACTGACGAACTGGACGATCACGCAAACACATCGCTTCGCGGCAGCCGTGTCACAGCGTTCGATCGCCGACTGGTCGGGCTTCTGGTACACCGCGGACTTCACGCTCTTCAATCCGACCTGGTTCCGCGCTGCGCCGTGGGAAGATCCCAAAGGCTTCGCCCAGGTCTCGCCGATCACCTACGTCGCGAATGTGACGACGCCGCTGATGCTGATCGAGGGCGAGGCTGACATGCGAACGCCACCGGCAGACGGGGGCGAGCAGATGTTCCGCGCTCTGAAGTATCTGCACAAACCAACCGTGATGGTCCGCTTCCCCGACGAGACGCACGAGCTGTCCCGCTCCGGAAAACCGTGGCACCGGGTGGAGCGACTACGACACATTGTTGGATGGTTCGACGTGTACCTCTCTCATATTTCAAATTCTGATTACGAGGTGCATTGACTGGCACATCGAGTACTGAAGCGGGGAGCCGACAGCAACCAAAGCTGATAGCTCAGAGCTCTCATACAGGCGTAGGCCATTTCGGATGGTTGAATCGCCGGCTCCCTTCAGATCGCCAGTATGAAGGCTCCTGGCCATTAGCTGTAAAGCTGTCAGCTCCCCGCTTTGGTTTTGTGGATGCCTACTCTGCCCGCACAAATCCCACCAACGGCGACAGGAAAATGACTTCTCCCTACGCACAATCTCTCTGGAACGATCTCTTCATCCCGGGCATCCCGTACCTCGAGAAAGCTCTCCGCACCCTTCTCGTCTACGTCGCTGTCCTGCTCGGACTCAAACTGGCGGGCAAACGCGAGCTCTCGCAGCTCAACCCGTTCGACCTCGTCGTCCTCCTCCTTCTCTCGAACACCGTCCAGAACGCGATCATCGGCAATGACAACTCGGTGGCCGGAGGATTGTTCGGCGCGGCGGTTCTTCTCCTCACCAATCACTTTCTGGTTCGCTACCTGTTCAAGTCGGGGAGGCTCGACAAGGTCGAGGGTAGTCCCGATGTACTCATCAGCGATGGCAGAATTCTGCGCGATCGCCTCGACAGGGAGATGATCACCGTCCCCGAGCTGGAGGCCGCCGCGCGCAAACAGGGAATCAATTCTGTGGCGGAGATCAAGGAGTGCAGGCTCGAGACGGGCGGCGCGCTGACGTTTGTCACGAGGGTCCCGACTCT
>DATLVW010000075.1:0-7524 GCA_035577085.1 Thermoanaerobaculia bacterium | reverse complement strand
CATCGCGACAATGACTGCACTCTTCTTCTCGAAGGATTTGCTCAGCGTCAAAAGAAGGTTTCTCTGCCGCTGTGAAGGGTCATCAATCTCATCAACTGACTTGCGAAGCTGGGCGATAGTGGTCGCATCGTCAAGCGTGGTGCGTTCGTCGTCGAGCAGTTCGTGCGAGTCGATCAGGTGCTCTACGACCGCCTCTTCATCGATCACAACCGAGTACACCTGCTCGTTGTCGTATCCCTTCGACACCGTGATGGTTTCGAGCGTCTTCACGGAAGGTCCGAGTACTGCCGCGAGCGCCTCTTGATCGTCGCTCTCGAGCGCCCAAACGGTCGTCAGGACATTCGCCTCTTCCTCTGACTCTTGGTACTCATTAAGTTTGTGACGCGGGTACTCCATCTCATCGAACCTCGCGAGTGAAGGTTCTGTCGGGTTCAGTTTCGTAATCGCTTGCAGGATCGCTGTCTTGCCAGACTCGTTCTTGCCAACGAGGCAGGTCACCTTTTCATCGATAGTGAAAACAGTTGAATCCTTAACGCTCTTGAAATTCTCTACGTGCACCGATCGAAGAATCATGCGCTCGACTCCGTTGCCGCGGCAGTTTCCGCGACCGTTGAGATGACTTCACTGATCTCTGGCATCTTTTTCACGCGATATCGTCAGCGGCCGAGGAATCGTCTGCATTTACCACCTTCACTCACCGCTCAGCCGCCGTAGCCTTCACGTCCTGGCGTGGATCGTATCCCTTCGTCTCAGGGAATGAGCATGTCCTCGAATTCGTCGGGTCTCCGCACCCGTATCAAGAAATCAGGACATAGTCGTGAGGCTCGCCGTTGAAGAGGTGCGCCACCGCAAACCCAAGACCCCTGTTTCTGCTGGTCGACGTAGAAGGCGCCCAACACTAAGAAGCAGGCGAGCTTCGTCCAGCAGGGGTTCCGGTACGTCGAGCGTTGTACGCATGAAGACCTTACACTCTACTCGTTATAAGTCAACGCCCACCGATGAAACTCCCCGCGTATCCTCTGCATCGCGATCGGCGCGGCGCATGGATGCACGCGATTCGTTAGCAATACCATGATCCGATCGCGTTCTGGCTCGATCCAGACGGATGTTCCGGTGAAGCCGGTGTGGCCGTAGGCGCGGTCGGTCAGCATGGAGGTGGCGAGGCTGCCGGTCGGTTTCTGCCAGCCGAGGCCGCGGGCGTCTTCGAGGTTGGGGGTGAGGTTGGAGGTGGCTTCGTCGACGAGGGCGCGCGGGAGCAGTTCGGCGTTTGTCCATGATTGGGCGAGGCGGAAGATGGCGCGGGCGGTGGCGAAGAGGCCGGCGTTGCCCGCGGTCCCGCCGGCGAAGTGGGAGTTGCCGTCGTGCGTTTCGCCCCAGATCAAACCATCGCGTTGCGCGAACAGTCGTTGTCCCTGACCGCTGACCGCTGATCGCTGATCGCTGTGACGCTGATCTCTGATCTCTGATCGCTGACCGCTGACCGCCGCCATCTTCGCCTCGTATCGCTGGCCCCATTCCGTCGCGGCGATGCGCGGGCGTTGCGACGGTGGCGGATTGAACATCGCGTCGTGCTCGATGCCGAGGGGGGCGAGGATTCGTTCGCGCGCGAGTTCGACGAAGTTGGGGAGCATCGACCAGAGAAGCACGAAATTCAGGTCGGAGTAGATGACTCTCGTGCCAGGCTCGTACTCCGGGCCGTGATCGCGGATCGCGTCGAGGTAGTTGTCGTAGAGATACAGCGGGAGCCATGCACGCATGCCCGAGGTGTGCGTGAGCAGGCTGCGAACGTAGGGATCGAGATCGAGCAACTGCAGCGCGAGCGTCGTCGTGATGAGCGGCTTGGTGATCGACGCGCAGTCGTACAACGTATCGAGCGTGGCCGGGATGCGCATCGGCACTGCTACGGCGTGGCCGAGGGCGTTCTCGCGCTCGATGCCGCGTGAGGAGCCGATCGCGTAGGCCGCACTCGGGAAACTCCCCACATCGATCTCGTGCTGCAGAAAATCGTCGAGCGTCATCGCGGCGCCATTGTATGAGCCATGGCCCGGGCCGCACATGCACAGGAACGATTGCGCCACTGCCGTGTCAACCGCGAATATCCCTTTGCCGTGAATGGTTTACGACCAGGCAATTCACACCCATCCGCGCCTGGGGATTGCTGCTACCATCCGGCGCGTTCAAATCGATCCGTCAGGTGCTTTCCATTCAATGTTTCGTCTCGACAAGTTAGAAATTCACGGCTTCAAATCGTTCTACGACCCGGCGCACCTCGCCTTCCCCGCTCCGATGACGGCCGTCGTCGGCCCCAACGGCTGCGGCAAGTCGAATATCTGCGACGCCATCATCTGGGTCCTGGGCGAGAACCGCGCCTCCCACATTCGTGGCGAGACGATGGACGACGTTATCTTCCAGGGCTCGGCGCGCCGCCGCCCGCTGTCGATGGGCGAGGTCACGCTTACGCTGGCGACGGTCAATGGCGACACCGACCATCCTGCCTCCGACGACGGCCGCATCACGATCAACCGCCGCGTCTTCCGCACCGGCGAGTCGGAGTTCCGCCTCAACGGCAAGCGCGTCCGCCTCAAGGACATCTCCGACATCCTCATGGATACCGGACTCGGGATCCGCAACTACTCGGTGATGGAGCAGGGAAAGATCGATCTGATCCTTTCCAACAAGCCGCAGGATCGCCGCAAGCTGATCGAGGAAGCGGCCGGCATCACGAAGTACAAAACGAAGCGGCGCGCCGCGGAGCTGAAGCTGGAGGAGACGCAGCAGAACCTGTTGCGCATCGACGATACGCTCTCCGAGGTCACGCGGAATCTCAATTCGCTCAAGCGGCAGGCGGGCAAAGCGCGCCGGCACAAGGAGCTGAGCGAGCAACTCTCGACCGCGAAACGCGCGCTGTACAAAGGCCGCATCGTGGCCGCGCAGGCGGAGCAAGCGGCTGCCGAGGAAGGGATGGCCGCGGCGCAGGCGAGCGAGTCGGAGCTGGCGGCGCAACTGGCGACAGACGAAGCGGAGCTGGCCGAGAACCGCACGACATTGTCTTCGCGCTCGTCGCACGCGTCGCATGTGCGCGAGGAGATGGCGTCGCTCTCCGGCGACGTGGAGCGCCTTCGCTCGTTCCTCCAGCAATCCGAAACGAACCTCGGCGATCTTATCCAGCGCAGCGAGAACGCGCAGATGCAGATCGCGCAACTGGAGACAGAAGCAGCGGAACAGCAGGCGCTGCTCGATGAACGAGCGCAGGCTCTCGAGGTCGCGCGCGGCGAGCGCAATGCCCTGCGCGAGATCGCCGAGCAGACGGAGAAAGACCGGCAGGAACGCTCCGACGAAGTGCGCCGCCACGAAAAGGCGCTGGCCGATGCGCGCGAGGTATTGATGCGCACCATCGCCCGGATCTCCGAGGCGCGCAATCAACTGCATCAAATCGAAGTGGCCGTCGAGAAGTGCGAGTTCTATCTCGGCAAGTTGAGCGAGTCGGCGCGCAAAGCGACGGAGAGCCGTGATGGCGCACTGACGCTGAGCGCCGATTGGGATCAACGCGTTCAGGAGGCCGAGGGCGCGCTCGAGACCGCACGCCAGACGGCGGCCGACGCGATCTCCCGCAACGATGAGCTGACGATTCGGCGCAACGAGCTGCGCGACACGCTCGCCGGAGCGCGCGACCGCGTCTCGCAGATGACGTACAAGCTCGACTCGCTGCGCACGCTGCTCGTGTCACTGGAGTCGCAGGACGAGGACGTTCGACGCGCCATCCTCGAACTGATCCCGAACGCGACACCGGCGGCCGAGGCGGTGCGCGCGACGGAAGGATTCGAAGCGGCGCTCGATACGCTGCTGCGCGATGTCTCGAAGGCCGTCGTCGTCGAAGATGCACGCACGGTCATCGACGCCATCGGACGGCTTCGCGAGCGCGGCGCCGGACGCGGCGCCTTCATCACTCTTGATTTCGTTGCATCGGGCGAAGGCGGACGGCGCGGCGACGCCAAGTATGCGGTCGTCGGCGATGGTGAGATCGCGGACGCCGTGCGCCGCGCCATGCCCGAGGCGTACATCGTCGGCTCGCTCGGCGAAGCACTCGATCGCGCGGAAGAGCGGCCCAGCGCGACCTTCGTCACGCTGGAAGGCGACGTCGTTCGCGGGCCGCTCGTCATCGGCGGCAAGTCCGCGAATGCAGTTCCCGGCGTCTTCTCGCTGAAGCGCGAGTTGTCCGATCTCGAGACGCTCCTCGGAACGGAAGAGACGCGCGCCAGCGGCATCGCCGGAGACTTGCAGAGGATCGAAGACGATGTGCGAGGCGCCGATGACGCGCGCATCCTCGCCGAGGAGCGGGCGCGTGCCGCGGATCAGGAGCTGCGCGAGCGGCGTGGCAATCGCGAGCGCGCCAAGCAGGAGCTCGACCGCTTCGAGCGCGACCTCGCGGTGGCATCCGAGGAGCAGACGCTCTACCTCGAAGAAAAGGAACAGCTCATCGCGCGCAAGAACGCAGCGATCGAAGAGCTGCGCCAGCTCGAACAGCAGGAAGCAGAATGCCAGGATCAGATCCGGCAGCACGAGGAACAGCTCACGATCCTGCGCTCGACGTTCGAAGCGGTGACGGAGGCGGCGTCGAAGGCGCGTGTTGATGTCGAGGCCGCGGCCGGCAACGTGAACGCTATCCAGCGCGAGCACGAGAACCTCTCGCGCATTGTCGTCTCCCTCGGCGCCCGCGCCACGAGCCTGCTGCAGGAGATCGAGTCGCTGGCCCGCAAGCGCCAGGAGACAGAGGCCGCGGTCGAAAGCTCGCGCGGCCAGCTCGATGAGTCGCTCCGGAAACTGCACGATCTCAGCGAAGTGCGCGTCGAGATCGAAGCGGAAGTGGCCGATCTGCAAGTGCGCGTGCAGGAGCTGGAGACACGCGCGGTGGCGTCGCGCGAGCAGTGGAACACGGCCAAGGATTCGCTGTTCGAGTCGGAGCGGCGCAGCGACCGCGCCACCGCGGCGTTCGACCTGCTGCGCGAACAGATCGCGCTCGATCTTCATGCGGGCATCGATGCGCTGGCCGAGGTGGAACCGCCGTCCGATGATGAAGGGCGCGCGGCGCTCGAGACCGAAGTGGCGAAACTCACCGATCAGATCGAGAAGGTCGGACCAGTGAACGTGCTGGCTATCGACGAGCATCAGGAGCTGGAGCAGCGCGAGTCGTTCCTTCGCACGCAGCGCGACGATCTGGTGCAAGCGATCGAGTCGCTGCGCAGCACGATCCGCAAGATCAACCTCACCTCGCGCGAGTTGTTCCGCGACGCGTTCCACGCGGTGAACGAGTACTTCACGGAGATCTTCATCTCGCTCTTCGGCGGTGGCACGGCACGGATGCAGTTGCTCGACGAAGAAGACGTTCTCGAAAGCGGCATCGAGCTGGTGGCACAGCCACCGGGCAAGAAGAATCAATCGATCGCCCTGCTCTCCGGCGGCGAGCGCGCGTTGACCGCGCTGGCGCTCCTCTTCGCAATCTTCCGCTACAAGCCGTCGCCGTTCTGCATCCTTGACGAGGTCGACGCACCGCTCGATGAGGTGAACAACGAGCGCTTCGTGCGCCTGGTGCGCGACATGTCCCGCGACACCCAGTTCATCGTGATCACGCACAGCCGCCGCACGATGGAAGCCGCCGACGTGCTCTACGGCGTGACGATGGAAGAAGCAGGCTGTTCGCGGCTGGTGTCAGTAAATTTCGCGGAGGTTGAGGCGTAGGGTCTAGGGGATCAATCCCTACGAAGCAGGCCCGTCGATCCAGAGAGCACCAAGCTCAATCTGGACCGCTTCGAACGGCTCAGCGCGCACGATGTCGTCGTCGCTGTAGTTGCCGAGCAGGATCCATCGACGGTTCTCTAAACGCAAGACTTCGAGTGTCCTGACGGCCGGGTCAACCAGCCACACATGCTGAACTCCCTGCCCAGCGTAAACTGGCAGCTTCTTGACGCGGTCGAAGAGCGCAGTACTCGGCGACTGAACCTCGCAAACCCAATCGGGAGCGACGTCGATGGTCGCCGTGTCCGGGAGGTTCGGTAGTCGCTCACGCCGCCAACCCACAATGTCTGGCACGAGTGATTCAGCCGCAAGACGTAGCTGCAGCATGTCGAGAATCCACCAGCCGCCCGGCCCTCCGCGTCCCCGTTGAAACCGAACGTTTAGATCGGACCCCAGCAAAGTCATCACGTTTGAATGCCGAGGGGCCAGTCGCGGGGATGTATACAACTCTCCATCGATCAACTCAGCGACGAGATGATCGGGAACCTTCAGCAAGTCCTCATAGGTTGCGCACCGGAGTACCAGATCCGTCATGTCGAAATGGTACCTCGGCGTTATTGCCACTCACACGAAGCCGCCACGATCATTTGATCGAGGCTACTGCGAGGGAGTCTTACTTCGCGGCAGGCTCAATCCACAGCGCGGAGAGTGCAAGCTCAATTGCTTCGAATGGCTCGGCACGAACAACGTCATCGCCGCCATAGTTGCCCGCAATGACCCAGCGGCCTTCTTCGAGACGCAGCACCTCCAGGGTTTGAGTGGCCGGGTCAATCAGCCAAATATGTTGAACCGCATGCTCTGCGTAGATCGGTAGTTTCTTCACGCGATCGATTCGAGCGGTTCCCGGCGATTGGACCTCGCAAACCCAATCGGGAGGAACCTCACAACCTGAGGTGTTCGGATACTCAGGCGTTCTCTCTCTGCGCCATCCGCCGAGATCGGGAACAAGCGCATGGCGTCCCAGGTGCAACTCAGGCTCGTCGATGATCCACCATCCACCCGGGCCGCCATCACCGATGTCGAAGGGCGGGGTCAGCCTCGCGCCCAATACTGAGCTTGTGCGTGCGTGGTCTCGGCCCGGCCGAGGCGACGTATACAGCTCCCCATCGATCAACTCAGCGACGAGGTTGTCGGGAACCTTCAGCAGGTCCTCATAGGTCGCGTGCCGGAGTGCCAGTTCCGTCATGTCGAAATGATACCTCGGCGATCACACTCGATCACGTTGTTGGCAATAATGCCTCTGTGTAACTTCAACTCCTCGGCGCTCGTCAAACTAGAAATGAAACGAACCCTCACCGCATGCTTCGTTTTCCTCCTCTTCGGCTGCGCGACGACTCCTCGCACTGCCGTACGTGTCGATGTCGAGGAGCAGCCGGACGCGCGGCACTGGCGGGTTCACTACGAGTTTCCGCGTCCTGTCTCCGAGATCTCCTTTCCGAATACGCGCGCACCGTTTCGCGGCACCCGCTGGACGATCGTCGAGCCCGCTGGCGCCACGTGGAAGGGGCTGTGGCAGCACGACACCATCGTTTTCCGCAGCCCGACGACGCACACCACAGTCGAGTTTGCAGATGACTTCTCGGAGCGGGAGAAGGACTATCTGCTGAACGTCGCCTTCACCGACGGAAGTCGCCTCCTGTACACCGGCCATCTGCGCGTCAGCGACGAGCCGCATGTCTGGCATTTTCAGACCGCCGCGAATCGAACGATTCGTGTGGCCGATCGAAGCTC
>DATLVW010000074.1:0-11114 GCA_035577085.1 Thermoanaerobaculia bacterium | reverse complement strand
CTGCGTTCGTGATCCGGTCGTCTTTACAACAGCGCTCGCGGCGCGGGCGTTGTCGATCACACCATCCGCCGCGCGCGTACGGTCGCGCGCCACCGATTTCCTGTTGCGCGAAATGGAGCCCGACGGTCTGTGGCGCTATCCGTCGACCGAGCACGCGGGACACGACCACATTCCGCTCGATGTCGACGACACGTCGATCGCGTCCGCAGCACTTGCGGCTGCCGGACAACGCTTCCCGGACAACCGCGCCCTGCTGCTGGCCAATCGCGAGCGCAGCGGTCTCTTTCGAACGTGGATCGTGCGATGGTGGCCCCATCCACGCAAGATCTATCGCTTCTTCCGGGAGACCACGGCGGAGATACGCGATGTCGATGCCGTGATCAACGCCAACGTCGTCATCTACCTCGGCGACTGCAAAGAGACGCGGCCGGCCATTGCGCATATGCTCGCGGTGCTGCGCGCCAATGATGAAATGAGGTCCACCAAGTGGTACGAGAGCCGGTTCACCGTCTGGTACTTTTTCTCGCACGCGCTTGCCGGGATCGCACCCGAGGCGGGCGGGATGATCGTGCCGCGCATCGAGGCCGCGACTCCGCGCAACGCGCTCGAGCTCGCACTCGCTGCGTCGGCTCTGCAACTGTGGAATCGCACGCCTGACCTCCAGCCTCTGATCGACGCGCAACTTCCCTCGGGAGCCTGGCCCAGCGCCGGCTTCTATCACGCGGGCCTCGAGCGGATCTCAAAGAAGGAGTTTCAGCCGACGCCGCCGTGGTGGGGCTCCGAGGCGTTGACGACGGTCCTCGCAGTCGAGGCCCTGAGCCGACAGATCGCATGAATCACGCGCCGCGGAAACAGCAGGAGATGAACGGCCAGAACGATGAGCACTCGCCGGTCGCGAACGGAGCCGGCGATGAGCAGCGCTACGGGAAACAGATCGGAATAGAACTGGTGCAGGACGATGAAGAAGCGCGGCTGCGGCACCACGATCACCGGCGATGTTTGCCAGCGGCGGGCACTGAGAACCGCGTAGAGCGCGTACAGCACGAGAAACGCCGGCGGCCACGCGCTATCGATCTGCCACAGCATGGCCGCGAGCGCGCCGAGCTCGATGGGGAAAACGATGAACGTGCCGATGGCGGGTGCCGCGCGCGGATGACGGCACACAAAGGTCCGAAAGCCGGCGGCGCGATCGTTGTCTTCATCGGTCAACTGATGCCAGAGGATGCCGCGCAGGCCATACGCGAGCGCCCAGACGGCGACGCTGGCCATCCAGGCCACACCCACCGCGCGGTGCGCCCCGCGGCTGGCCAGGAACACCGCGACCAGCGCGGGGAACAGTTGCTCCCCGGCAGCGTCGCACAGGACGCCCGCCGCTCCACGCTCCTTGAGCCGAAACGCCGGAAGCGAATAGAGCGAGAATGCCAGCCACGTGGCCAGGTAAGACCAGAGGAGTGGCGTGTCATCGCGCCAGAGCCAGGCGAAGAGGGAGCCTGCGGCGGCGGAAAGCGCGACGAGCGCCGCCACCATCGAGCGGGAGCGGCCGGCCATGGCATTCCGTTTCCCCGCCTCGCGGTCGCCGGCCAGGTCGGTGACGTCGTTGATCACGCTGGCGTAAATCGCGGCCGCGACGATCGCGAGCAGCAGCGACAGCGCGCTGACCCACAGCGAGCTCACGGCGACGTGCAGGACGAGCGCGGTCGCATAGAAGGCCGACAAAATCGTGACGAGCTTGTACTCCCACCACTGGTCCGCTCTCGTGAGATCGACGATGGGATTAACGATATGGCCGAGGCGATCGCGCAGAATAAAACGAGAATAGCGCAATGAATGTCGTCTTCATCAGCGGAAACCGGGCCTGGGGCGGCAGCGAGGAGTTGTGGAGCGCGGCCGCTGCCGTGCTGGCGGCGGATGGGCACACAGTGACCGTCTTCAAGAGCGGCGTCGATGAATCCGAGCCGCGCATCCGGCGCTTGCGCGCGCTCTCATGCCGCGTTCGCGATCTGGCCCGCTTCCCACTCATGCCCAGGCGCCTGTTCACGCTCGTTCGCACGTTGTCGTCCGCTGCTGCCTACGGGCACGAGGCCATGCGGCTCCTGATCGGATTGGCGCTCTCGCGCCGCCCGGATCTCGTGCTCGTTTCGCAGGGTGGCAACCACGACGGATACGTTCTCGCCGAGGTGTGCCGCCGCCTCCGCCTGCCGTACGCGATCGTGTCGCACAAAGCGAGCGAGCTCTATTGGCCGGCCGATGGGCAGCAGAAGACGATCGCCGCCGTCTACCGCGCCGCGGTGGCTTGGTTTTTCGTCTCCGAGCACAGCCGCCGGCTGACGGAGGAGCAGCTCGGATTTCCGCTTCCGGGGGCAGCGGTGGTGCGGAACCCGTTTCTCGTTCCGTGGGAGCCGCGCACGGACTGGCCGGACGACGGGAACGAATGGCGACTGGCCTGCATCGGACGTCTGCACCCAAAGGAGAAGGGGCAGGATCTTCTGCTGCGCGTTCTGGCGCGACGGCACTGGCGCGATCGGCCGCTCGCGGTGACGTTCTACGGCGAGGGCCTGCAGCGCGCCAGTCTGGAGCGGATGGCGCAGAACCTCGGCCTCACGAACGTGACCTTCGCGGGCTTCGTACACGATGTCCCCGCGATCTGGAGCGGCCACCATGGCCTGATTCTTCCGTCGCGATGCGAGGGATTGCCGATCGTGCTGGTGGAAGCGATGCTGTCCGGGCGGGTGGCGATCGTGACCGATGTGGGCGGCAACGCCGAGGTGGTTGAGGATGGGGCGAGCGGCTACGTCGCCGCCGCAGCGACGGAAGATGCGCTCGACGAGGCGATGGAGCGCGCCTGGAACGAGCGTGATCGGTGGCGCGAAGTCGGCGCGGCGGCGGCAGCGCGAATCCGTAAGCTCATCCCGCCCGAGCCGGAGCGTTGTTTTGCCGATCGGCTCGTCGGACTGGCCTGCTCGGACGCCGCGTCCTCAACTTCGTCTTACGAAGCCGCGAAGACACCACACAGCTGAACGGGCGCGATCGGCCACTACTCAAAACGACCAGTCGGGCGTCTGTCGTCGACATCGAAGTGCAGATTAACCACAACTAAGTGCAAATTAACCACAACGAGATCGAGGTTCTCGACATCGATGTCCAGATTTTCCACTGCGATGTCCAGATCTCTGACTGCGATGTCCAGATTTTCGACATCGATGTCGTGAGTCTTGACATCGATGTCCAGATTTCTAACTGCGATGTCCAGAATTTCAACATCGCAGTGCCGATTTTCCACTGCGATGTCCAGGTTTTCCACTGCGATGTCGACATTTTCCACTGCGATGTCCAGATTTTCCACATCGAAGTCGAGATTTTCCACAACGAAGTCTCGATCGGCCACCTCGCAGTCGACATTTTCAGCAGCGAAGCGTCGATTGACGACATCGCGATCGAGTCCAACTCTGTGTCCTCTGTGTCTCCGTGGTGAATGGTTTTCCGAATTGACTCGCTACGCATCAGCGCGCTTACTAACGAAGGCGTCCACCCGGCGTCTAACATTGCTACGACACGATGAAACACGCCTCGCCGATCATTCGCAGTCGTTGGTTCGCTCGCATCGCTGCCATCACGTTCGTTCTGTTGTTCGTAGGAGCGTCGCTTCTGGCCGAGACAACTGGTTCCGCGAATGAGCTGGCGGGACTGTGGAAAGCCAAGAAGCGATTCGGTCCCGACGCGCGCGGCGCGCTCGTGTTGCAACGGAGCGGGAACGCATGGACCGCCGACATGGCCGGCCGGATCGTTCCGGTGACTGTCGCCAACGGCGAGCTCACGTTCAAGCTGCCGGACAACGGTGGGACGTTCCGTGGACGACGCGATGATCAGGGCGTCATCCGCGGCCATTGGCTGCGGCCCGGAACGGCCTTGTATTGGAAGGCAACGCCCATCAGCGCGTCTCCGGTCGTGTTGAAGCCTGACGGTCCGAATCGATGGCGCGGCAACGTCGACCCGATCGAGGAGACCTTTACTTTTTATCTCCTTCTGCAACCGCAACCCGATGGCTCGTTCCGCGCCGTCCTGCGCAATCCGGAGTTCGACCTCGGCACCCAGCAAGGTGTGGAGCGGCTGACGCGCGACGGCAACGCCTTGAAACTGATGGGGAAGCGCGGCGGAAAAGAGCAGGTGGTGGCGAGCGGGACGTACGACGCGGAGAACGCCGTGATCACCTTCGCGATCCCCGGCCGCGGCGGGAGCTACGACTTCCTGCGCGACGGCGACGACAGCGGGTTCTACCCACGCGGCAAGCAACCCGGCCGCTACATCTACCGCCCACCGCTCGCACGCGACGACGGCTGGCAGGTGAGCACGCTCGATGAAGCGAATATCGACCGGCCTACGATCGAGAAGTTCGTTCAGAGCATTCTCGACACGCCGATGGATTCGCAGGACGCGCCCCAGGTTCACGGCGTTCTCATCGCCCGTCACGGAAAGCTGGTCCTGGAGGAGTACTTCCACGAACAGGACCGCGACCTACTCCACAACACCCGTTCCGCGTCGAAGAGCCTGACGTCTCTACTCGTCGGCGCCGCAATGCACGCAGGCGTTCCGCTGAAGCTCTCCAGCCCGGTCTATCAGGTCATGAACGGCGGCACGTTTCCGCCGGACCTGGAGCCGCAGAAGCGCGCCATGACGCTGGAGCACCTTTTGACGATGTCGTCGGGCTACTTCTGCGACGACACGAACGATGACGCGCCGGGCAATGAAGACAAGATGTGGGAACAGGAAGCGGAGCCCGATTTCTATCGCTACACGATGAAGGTTCCGATGGCGACGCCGCCGGGAGAAAATGCCGTCTATTGCAGCGCCAGCCCCAATCTCGCCCTCGGCATGCTCGGCCGCGCCGCGCACGAAGACCCGACGTCCTTCTTCGATCGTCTGATCGGCGGGCCAATGAAGATCCGCCGCTACGAATGGGCGCTGGATCCCGCGGGACATCCGTACGGCGGCGGCGGAATGGCTCTTCTTCTGCGCGATTTCATCAAGCTCGGCCAGTTGATGCTCAACGGCGGCACATGGGAAGGCCGCCGGATCGTCAGTCAGGAGTTCGTCGCACGCGCCGGCGCGCCGCTCTATCACTTGCGCAACATCTACTACGGCTATCTCTGGTGGGGCGAGGACTACCCATACAAGAATCGGACGGTCCACACCTACTCCGCCCGCGGCGCCGGCGGCCAGACGGTGACAGTAGTTCCCGACCTCGATCTGATCGTGGCCACGTTCGCCGGAAACTTCAGCAGCCGGAAGGGAATGTTCGCCGCCTCGACCGATCCCATCCCGCGCATTATCCTGCCCGCGGTCCGCGAGCCCGGCGACGACAAGAATGCTCCGGTCATCGAACGGGAGTACGTGACTCCGTACGGCGCATCGAAGGACGGGAGCCGCGTCTCGAAGAAACCGTAGTTAACGCTTGCAAGGACGGCGGCGATTTCGACCTCCGCCCTTACCGCACTCGGGCGAGGACGCCCGAGTGCCCGCGGTCGAGACGACCGCACTCCTCAGCGCTGCGAGGCTTGGGTGTCGCAAGGAGTGCGGTCGTCTCGACCGCGGGCATCGAGGCGTCCCGCCTCGATGGGTCTGGGGCGCGCATCACTTGCCGGCCGCGCGGCGTCTCGGCTGCGAGGGCTGGAAGTCGGTGGTACTCCGCGCGTACGCGTCCGCGCGGTCGACTCGGATCCGTCCGGCAGCGCCGCCGCTCGGGACGGTCGCGGTGATCTGCGTGTCACCCACGATGCTGAAGCTCGCTGACGGAACCTCGTTGAAGTAGACCGCTTTCACTCCTGTGAAACCCTTCCCGGTGATGACAACGCTGCTCCCTGCTCCGCCTGACGGCGGCACGAAGCTGGTGATGGCGAGAACCGGAAGTGTGGTCACACCTGTAAGCGGAACGGTCGCGTGCGTGCCGATGTTCGGCGTTCCGCAAAACGTCAAGCCGATTGTGTAGGGGAAGGCCGGCTGGCCGTGCTCGTCGAGCGTAAGGAAGTAGGCATACGTGCCTGCGGGGTAATCCGGCGTCACGCAGAAGCGGCCGTTGTGCGCGTCCAGATCGCCGAGTCCGGCCAGCCATTCGAAGTCCTCGAGGTAGCGGCCGAGTACAAAGTTGGAATCGACGTCGGGGCCGTATTGCGCGGGGGTAAGAATGGTTCCGTCGGGGAGCGCGTGTCGTTGCGTGATCGAACGGAGCCGATAACCGCTCACCATTCTCCGCACGCCCGTCGTCGGATCGAGCGGCGACGAGTAGCCGTACGGGCCGTACATCGGAAAGCTATCGAGAGCAAAGCCGAGCAGCGGCGAATGCGACGTGGTCGTGGCGCCGAGCTGCGCTCCGAGACAGGGAGAGTACTCGTGATGATGATAGACGCCCTGCTGCTGCGGGTGTCCTTCGCACGGGTCGAAGCCGACCGCCTCGACGACTCCTCCATTGCGGTGCCAGATCCCGTCGCCCTGCGGCGACTCGGTACGGCTGGCGTTTCGCCAGGAGTTGCCGTCGTCCGCGTTGAACATTGCGACGCCGTTCACATACAGGCCGTTGACGCCGAGTTGGGCGGCGACCTTCGTTGCAGGCACGACGGGCGTGCGAGCGAACGCGGCGATGTAATGCTGGTTTGCCGGGACGTTGGGGTTCCCTGGAAATGGACCGATGTCGTATGACGGAATGCCGCTCGCACTCACGTACACGTAGGTCGCGTCGTACTGGACCAGCTGCACGTTCGCTGGAAGGGTGCCTTTCGTCCCGTTCTGCAGCGTGTACGTTCCGGTCTCACCGGTGGTGTTCAGCTTCCACGACGTGAGTGCCGGCTGCGCGGCAAGATGCACCGTCAGAGCAGCGGAGCTGAAAAACAGCGTGAGTGCCAGGCGGCTGGCGTGCATTCGGGCTCCTCCTGAGATGCGGAGATCGCTATCGTACAGCCACGAAAGAGAGCTCAGAAGGCCAGCACATCCGCTCAGGAGCCCCAAGTCCCGATGACGCTGCCGAAGTTCGAAAAGCACCGTCGGTGGTTCACAACGTAGCGTCGTGGGTCCAGAACGCGGCGTCGTGAGTGCAGATCACAGGGTCGGGAGTGCAGACCACAGCATCGTGGGTGCAGACCGCAGCATCGTGAGTGCAGAACATCTCATCGGGGGCGCAGAACATCTCACCGGGGGCGCAGAACATCTCATCGCGGGTGCAGAACATCCCATCGGGGGTGCAGAACATCCCATCGGGGGCGCAGAACATCTCATCGCGGGTGCAGAACATCTCATCGGGGGCCCAGAACATCTCATCGCGGGTGCAGAACATCCCATCGGGGGCGCAGAACATCTCATCGCGGGTGCAGAACATCTCATCGCGGGTGCAGAACATCTCATCGGGGGTGCAGAACATCCCATCGGGGGTGCAGAACGCAGCATCGCGGGTGCAACAGACATCGTCGCGGGCGTGAATCACGGCATCGCGCGTGAAAGACACAGCTTCGAGGGTGTAAAACATTGGATCGACGGTTCGAAAACGTTCCCAGCCCGCTCGCGGACGGCGCGACGCCAACAACGTCAGCAGCAGCCAAGGAGCCCGGAGAGAGAGGGAGAGGAGAGAAGGCGGTTTGCTCCCGCCCGTTTTAGCTTGTCATTTCTCACAGTTGGAGACTAAGGGCGCCGCCCAAGAGTGTGTTCGACACGAATTTCGACCTCCGCCCCGACTGCACTCGGGCGAGGACGCCCGAATGCCCGCGGTCGAGACGACCGCACTCCGTACGTCTTGTCTCTGATCTCTGCTTCCCTACGCCGCGTTGCCGTGGCACTTCTTGTACTTCTTGCCGCTGCCGCACCAGCAGGGGTCGTTGCGGCCGATCTTTGGTTCTTTGCGCTGCACCTGCGCGGGGCCGGAGACTCCGCCGGCGCCGGAGAAGACCATCGGCTGCGCTTTCGGCTTCGGCGGCGGCATGGCTCGCTGGACGCGCTGCACTTCGTCCTGGCGTTCCCCTTCCCGCTCCACGACCACCTCGGTCTTCCAGAGGTATTTGACGACGCGGTCCTGGATCAGCTCCATCATTTCCTGGAAGATCTCGTACGACTCTTTCTTGTACTCGATGAGCGGATCGCGCTGGCCGTAGCCGCGCAGGCCGATTCCTTCCTTGAGGTGATCGACGTTCAGAAGGTGATCCTTCCAGAGCTGATCGATGACCTGCAGAAGGATGTACTTGAGGTGGAGACTCATCATCTCCGTGCCGATCGACGCTTCCTTCTCCTCGTAGCGCCGATTGACGACTTCGATCACGGCGTCCTTCACCGCGGCGCGCGGCGTTGACGAAAGATCGATGTTTGCCGCGCGCAGGTCGATGCCGAAGAAGTCGTACAGCTCGGCGTTCAACTCCGCCTCGTTCGGCGTCTCGCGCGCATCCTCGGGGATGTGGGTCTCGATCAGGTAATCGACGATCTCGTCGGCGGCGTTGAGGATGTAATCCTTCCCTTCGCGGCCCTCGAGAATCGAGCGGCGCAGCGTGTAGACCGACTCACGCTGCTTGTTCATGACGTCGTCGTACTCGAGCAAGTGTTTGCGGGCCTCGAAGTTGCGGCCTTCGACCTGTTTCTGCGCCCGCTCGATCGAACGGGACACCATCCCGTGCTCGATGGGGACGCCCTCTTCCATCCCCAGCTTCTCCATCCAGTTCATGAGCCGCTCGCCGCCGAAGATGCGCATCAGATCGTCTTCGAGCGACAGATAGAAGCGCGAAGCTCCGGGATCGCCCTGACGTCCCGAACGGCCTCGGAGCTGGTTATCGATGCGGCGTGATTCGTGGCGTTCGGTACCGACGATGTAGAGACCGCCGAGGGCGACGACCTCATCGTGATCGAGCTTCCACTGCTCCTGAATCTCTTCCTCGACTCGTTTCCGTTCGGCAGGATCGGCCACGTCTCGGTTCTTCTGCGCGGCAGCGAACTCGGGGTTGCCGCCGAGGAGGATGTCGGTGCCGCGGCCAGCCATGTTCGTGGCGATCGTGACTGCCCCTTTGCGTCCGGCCTGAGCGACGATCTCCGCTTCCTTCTCGTGGTACTTGGCGTTGAGAACGACGTGCGGGACGCCTTTTCGCTTCAGTGCGGACGCCAGCGCTTCCGACTTCTCGATCGAGATCGTGCCGACGAGCGCAGGCTGCCCTTTCTCGTTGAGCACCTTGATCTCTTCGACGATGGCGTTGAATTTCTCGCGCTCGGTTCGATAGACGAGGTCCGCCTGATCTTTGCGCACCATCTGCCGGTTCGGCGGGATGACGACGACCTCGAGCTTGTAGATCTTGTCGAACTCCGCCGCCTCGGTGTCCGCAGTACCGGTCATGCCGGCGAGCTTCTCGTACATGCGGAAGAGGTTCTGGAACGTGATCGTAGCCAGGGTCTGGTTCTCGGCTTCGATCTTGACGCCCTCTTTCGCTTCGACCGCCTGGTGAAGACCGTCACTCCAGCGCCGGCCGGGCATCAGGCGTCCGGTGAACTCGTCGACGATGAGGACTTCACCATCTTTGACGACGTACTCGACGTCGAGTTTGTAGAGCGTGTGGGCGCGCAACGCCTGTTGCACGGCGTGCAGCGTGTCCATGTTGTCGGGGTCGTAGAGATTGTTGACGCCGAGGAGCTTTTCGGCGTGGAGGACGCCCTCTTCGGTCAGGACAGAGGTGTGCTGCTTCTCATCGACCTGGTAGTCGGTTTCCTTGACCAGTCGCGGAATGATGCGGTCGACGGAGTAGTACTTGTCGGGCCGCTCCTCGGAAGGGCCGCTGATGATGAGCGGCGTGCGCGCCTCGTCGATGAGGATGGAGTCAACCTCGTCGACGATGGCGTAGACGTGGTCGCGCTGCACCATCGACTCGAGGTCGAACTTCATGTTGTCGCGCAGGTAATCGAAGCCGTATTCGTTGTTCGTTCCGTAGGTGACGTCGCAGCCGTACGCTTCCTGCCGCTCGCGGTCGCCGTGGTGGTTCTGGATCACGCCGACGGTGAGGCCGAGGAACTTGTAGAGGCGGCCCATCCACTCGGAGTCGCGGCGGGCCAGGTAATCGTTGACCGTGACGACGTGCACGCCGCGGCCGGTCAGGGCGTTGAGGTAGACCGGCAGCGTGGCCACCAGCGTTTTACCTTCGCCGGTCTTCATCTCCGAGATCTTGCCGCTGTGCAGAACGATGCCGCCCATGAGCTGGACGTCGAAGTGGCGCATGTTGAGAACGCGCTTGCCGGCTTCCCGTGCAACCGCGAACGCCTCGGGGAGAATCTCGTTGAGCGCGGCCTGAAGATCTTCCTTGGCCGTGCGGACGACGACTTCATCGCGAGGAATCTCTTTCTTTGCTGTTTCGAGCGCCTCGACGGCGGGGCGGAGACGCGCACGAAACTCATCCGTCTTGCCGCGCAACCCGTCATCGCTCAGAGCGCTGATCTCCGGCTCGAGAGCGTTGATCTGCGCCACCGTTGGCAGCATCTTCTTGACGTCGCGCTCATGCTTCGAGCCGAAAATCGTGGTGAGTATCTTGTTGATCATGGTGCTTTCCTTCCCAGCAACAAACGAACCGCGAGCGAGAGAAAACGGCTCAGCAGTCAGTTGCAGGGGCGCGCGGCGTTGCGGCGCCGGAAAGCGGTGCTTCGATGCGGGCCGGAGCGCTTTCGACGACGCGGGGTGCGGTCGATTCCGAACGGGCGTGATGGAGCGTGCTTCGCGGCGATGCAATCGACT
This sequence comes from Thermoanaerobaculia bacterium, assembly GCA_035577085.1. Taxonomy (GTDB): domain Bacteria; phylum Acidobacteriota; class Thermoanaerobaculia; order Gp7-AA8; family Gp7-AA8; genus JADGNZ01. The sequence continues at coordinate 382 of DATLVW010000074.1, read as the reverse complement.
GCTCGCAACTCATCGCCCTGCACTCGGCAGCCACATCGGCAAAGCGCGGCCGCGCGACGGTCGGTTCGGCCGTCCCGGAGATTGCGCCAAGCGCGATTGCGAAGAGGAGATAGAGGTTCATGCAAAAGGGCTAAAGAGCATTAAGGTCTCGAGAAATTCTTCACGGGGGCGTCGAGCGCCAGGATCCGCACCGCTTCGACGAGATCGGCACCGACATCTTTCCAATCTGCCCACATTGCCATTGCATCGGCGGTGTCCGGCGAGTCGCAGACGTTGTACACGTCAGCTGTTCCCCAGAAATCGATCGCTCGGGCAAAGCCGCGGGCGAAGGTTGGAGTCGGGTAAAGAAAGTTGATGCCCATTTGGATTCGGCAGGCTATCC
>DATLVW010000073.1:0-5532 GCA_035577085.1 Thermoanaerobaculia bacterium | reverse complement strand
CGAGAAGGAAAAGAGCGGCAGAGACCCAGCTTCGCATCAGTGCTTCACCATTTCGCATAGCTCTTTGTCCCCACCACCGATGACTGCGCAAAGGTCCGCGGCCAGTACCTTCGTTTTTGCGGGCCACAGCCGCACGTCCTTGCCGGCGGAGAGAACCCTGTCTTCGTTCGAGGCGAAGACCGCGGCCCACACCCATGACTCGTGACCCGACAGGACGATCGGCGGAACGTTTCCGGCCTGCCTGTCCCACAAACGCACAGTGCCATCCGAGCTTCCGGAGAGGAGAACGTCGCCGCGCGCGTTGTAGCGGAGCGAGTTTACGGACGACGTATGTCCTTCGAGCCGCTGGGGCGTCTTCGAACCGTGAAGTCCCACTTCGAGGATCTTTCCGTCGCTGAGGCCACAGGCGAGTTTTCCAGCGCCGATGGCGAGACTGCGGACGTCACCCTCGCAAACGCGATCTTCGCCACCGGTCAAGTCAGCCGTTCGGACGACAAAAGCGCCCTGGCTGGTTCCGGCCGCGAGCGACGTTCCGCCGGCGTCGAACGCGACGGCGTTGATTCGAGCGCTCTCGCCGGCAGGACTGGCCTTCTTCTGCGGCGGCGACGTGTCGCTGGTGTTCCATACACGCAGGGAGCCGTCGAAGCTGCCGGCGGCGAGTAGCGGGCCGTTCGGCTGGAACGCGAGCGCGCTGATCACATCCGTTCCGGCTTCGAGGTCGCGAATGGTCTTTGCGGGATCGTGAAGATCGCGAAGGGAGATGTGGGCGTTGGCCGTGCCGATCGCGAGCAGATTGCCGCGCGCCGCCAGCGCGCGCACGCCGCCGGGAAACTTGCCGATCTTCCGCGGTACATCGTCACGAGTAAGATCGAATGTAAACAGGCTGCCGTCGTCACCGCCGGCGAAGGCGGTCCGGCCGTCGGGTGCGATCACCAGGGACCGGAAGGAATCCGAGCCTTGCCACAAGTGCAGCCGGTTGTCCTGCAGCGTCAGCAGCATGGCTTTGAAGATGTCCGGGTCTTCGATCCTGCCACCGTTCTCACGATTCAAACGTTCGGCCGCGAGCGCGTCATGCGCCGAGCTGTCGGACCGGGCCGTTTGCGCAATGACCTTCAGCGCAAGCGCGTGAGCCTCCTCGCGGTGGCTGAGCCTCTCCGCCTCGATGCGGGCGTCATCCGCCTTCCTCTTCTGATCGAGCGCTTCCTGTGCGTTCTTTGTCGCAACCTGTTGCGCCTGAGTAGCCTTCACCCGCTCGCCGGTAGCGATCGTCGTCTGCTGCTGTGCAACAGCGGTCTGCTTCTCTGCGAGCGTCTTTTGCTCCAGCGCTGTGGCGCGTTCCACGTCGGCATTCTTTCGCTCCTTGTCCGCCTCCTGTTTCTGCTGCTCCGCGACGAACGCCTGGTCCTCCGCGCGTTTCTTCTCCGTGTCAGCGCGGGCCCGCTCCTGCTTTACCCGCGCGAGTGCCTCCTCCGCTCTGGTCCGCGCGTAAACCGCCACTTTCTGCGCCGCCTCCGCCTGCATCTTCTGTTTGAATGCGTACACGCCAAACGCGGCGATGATCGTCGACGCCGCGATCAGGATCGCCGCAAGCACGCGGCGCCGCGTCTCTTTCTCGCGGATCTCCCGGTCACGTTCGGCCTTGCTGGCATCGAGAAACGCCATCGCGCGATCGAACGACGCGTCATATCTCGCAGCCCACGCCGCAACCGGCTTCGCGGCATCGCGCCACGTTAGTGCGAGTTGCAGTTCCGGATCGCGCCACAGCGCAGCTGCACCCTGTTCGTGGAGCTCGGCGGCGCGGGCAACGCGCATGTAGGTCTGGGCCGACTTCGACTCGTCGTCCGCCCACTGCGAGAGACGCGTCCAGACGCGCATCAGACTCTCGTGGGAGATGTCGATGATCGAGTCGTCGTCGAGCGCCGTGCCGGCAGGCGGCATCAGGAATGTCCGGCCGTGCTCGCGGAAGTGATCGATCACCGCCGCGACCTGTCCGAGCGACGCACCGGTGAGCGCGCAGATCTCAGCCATCGCCGCGGGCCGGCGCACGCCGCGCACATCTGTCTCCTTATCCGTCAGCGCCTTGAACATTTTCTCGGCGATGACTTGCTCGTTACCGCTCAACTCCGCGAAGGCCTCCTCGGCATGGCGCGAGAGCGCAGTCTGCATCGTGCCGATCGCTTCGTAGTGGCGAAGGTCGAGCGGCTCGCCCGGCTCGTGCTCCGCGCGCCACCGTTCCCACGTCCGCATGAGCGCGTGTTGCAGGATGGGGAGCTGATCGGGATCGTCGCCGACGTCGTTGAGCAGCCGCGATACCAAACGCGGCGCGATCGTGGCGCCGCCGACCGCGACCGGCCCGGTGATGGCCGAACGCAATTCGTCGCGCGTCATCCGCGAAACGAGATACACACCGTCGTTGATCACCTCGGGCAGCCCACCGAACTCCATGCAGTCGCCGATGAAGTCGGAGCGCATGGTCAGCGCGATGTAGAGCGGCGCCTCGCTCCCCCGCGTGGCCAGCAGAAGCTTCACGAACGCGAGCGCGTCGTCGCGTCCGGCTGCGCGGCGGCTGCGTTTGTAGCGGAAGAGCTCCTCGAACTGATCGATGAGCACGAGCACGTTATCGCGCGGCGCGATGCGCGCCTGCTGCACGCACTCGATCAACCCGAGGTTGCTGGCGCGGAGCGTCGTCTCGAAGAAGGAACGCGTCATCCCCTCCTCATCCGACTGCGCACCGAGGGCCTCTGTTGCGCTGAGCGCGGCCGCAAGATTGCCGATCGGATCGTCGCCGGGACGCATGATGGCCATGCGCCAGCGCGATCCGGCGACGGTCATGCCGCCGCCGTAAAGCGACGGAATGAGTCCCGAGCGAACCAGCGATGACTTGCCGCTTCCCGAGGTGCCGAGAATGGAGAGGAAGCGCGTGGTACGAAGCCGCTTCAGCAGGTCGTCGGTCTGACGCTCGCGGCCGAAGAAGAGATAGTCCTCATCCGGCTCGAATGGCCGCAGACCGGGGAACGGATTGGACCATTCCTCCGCGTACGACTCGAGCGCCGAGGTCATTGCGTCCCTCGGGCCCTGGAGACTTCGCTGAGAAACGGTTCGAGTGCGGCGGGAGTGAAGCCGCCGGCCGGCTCATGGATGACGGTAGCCGCGTGCGTACGGAATCGTTCCTTATGCGGCGTGGCCGGCGCGCCGAGGTAGACGGCTGACCCTAACCACGGCTTCTCGCGCCCGAGCGCCTTGCATTTCTGCAGATCGCCGAGCTTGCGTTGCAGCCATCGCTCCCCGCTCGCGCCATAGAAGATGAGAATTGCATCCGCCGATTTCAGATGCTCCTCGTGCTCCAGCCGCGCCTGCGCTTCGTCTTCGTCGAAGATGGGGAGGATGACTTCGAACCCCTGGTCGAACAAAAAGTCCTCGATTGGCCGGGTCGCTTCGACGTCCTCCTGATCGCAAAGAAGGTAGATGCGCGTGAGCTCGCCGGCTGAGGAGACGGGCACCGCTGGCGGAGTCAGTACCGGCGCGGGCGGCGGCGCGAGCGTGCGGTAGACGAGCGTCTTCAGATCTTCGAACGGCACTTCCAGCAACTCGGCAGCGGCGTGGACCGCGGGATCGGTGTGCAGACGGCCGATGAACTGGCGTTGACGCTCGTCTTCGACCTCGACGCCTGGAGAGATCCAGATGACGCTGGAAAAGCCGGCAATCGCCGCGAGTTGGGATGCGAGCTCTTGCTGGCGCTCGACGACCGACTGGGCCGCACCATCGGGAACCAGGCCGTAGTTGCGGCCGATGAGATGAATCGAGAGTTTGCTGCGCAGAAGCTGCTCGCGGACGACGCCATCGAGCTCGGAGGCGATGAGCGGCAGCGGACGATCGGGAAGCACTTCGTAGCCCTTGTGGATCAGATCGCGTTTGATGGCTTCGCGGTCGTCGCGAAGGTCGAAGCTGACTTCCGCGAGGAAGACCGTCCCTTTTCGATCCTCCTGCGTGACGACGATCTCATCGCGGCGAAGCATCTCCAGAAGCTGAACGATGTCGTAGGCAAGATCGTCGACTTTGGCGAGGAAGACGCGATCCGAATCCTGAGCGTGCACTTGCGCCAGCTCCCTTGGCCGGCCCGCGTCGTCGTAGACAAAGAAATCGTAGCCGAGCATCGGCTGCACCTGTTCGGGAAAGCGATCGAGACTGATCGGCGTCTTGACGACCTTGAAGACACGCGCCTTTCCAGCCAGACGCACGCCGCCGGAGCGTTCGGCGGCGAGGCAGAACTCTCGCAGCTCACGAGTACACCACTCCGACTGGACGTAGCGCGGCGAGAAGATGGAGACGAGTGCTGCGATGCGAGGCAGACGATCGAGGATGGTGTCGGCGAAGTAGTCGTTGCCCTGCAGTTTCAGATCACGCCAGATCTTCGGCGTCTGACCAAGGAGCTGGCCGACACGAATCTCGAGCAGACGATGGAAGCGCGCCACCCACCCGTTTTCACCTTCCACAAGCGCCTGATCATCGATATGGGCGTAACTGATCAGAAGATCGTGCTCGAATTGCATTGATTGCTTATGTAAACAGTAACACTGTTCGCGATACCCGCCGATCCGGGATTCCGACTTCCGTGGAGCCCGGGCGCGCCTGCAAGCACGCCCGGGCTCACAACGTTCTTTACTCTGCGTTTTTCGGTGCCGCGGACGTTTCGTGGGGTGCAGGCGCCGGAAACGGCGGCGGAGGATTCTGCGTCGCCTTCTTGCGGCGCGCGAGAGTCTTGAGACGCTTGATCTCTTCCACCTGCGGCACCAGGTCGGCGTTGACCGGGTTCCGCGCGAGCTGCGATCCGAACAAGTACGCCTGCGATGCGATGAACGCGAGCTGGTCGCGACGAAGCAGATTCGCCCCTTCGATGCCTTTGAGAAACGAGCGCAGCTCATCAGCGACGAGGTTCCAGTGGACTGAGTCGCTCTGAAGCTGGAGAACGTCGCCGAGCGGCTGGCCTACCGCCTGCGCCACCGTGTCCGACGAGCCGATCACGCTGATCGATGCTTCGACGACCGGGGGCGGCAGCACCCGCAGACGCCGCTGGACCAGCTTGCGCTGTTCCTTCGACAATGGCGCGACGTTCGCGATCTGCGAGCGCATGCTGCGCAATTGCCCGATGACCGCTTCGGCGGTCAGCATGGCCGGATCAGGGTTTGATGTACCAGGGGTGTTATTGACGGGATCACTCATGACATACCTTCCTTACGCGAGCTAAGGCCGGAGGTGACGTCACGACTCGTCGACAAGTGCGAGCGGCCACCGGCTGGAAGTCCCGGCTACGCCGATTCTTCCGGTTGATGTTTTCCCGAGGCGTGTACACACCTCGGGTGCCCGCGGCAGGAGGAGCAAGCTCAACTCCCGCGCCGGTACAGGACCAATTTGTGCTATCCAGCACAGCCCGTACCGCCGACAGCCGCCAAAATCGGAGGTCCTACGATCTTCGACTTTGTAATAAAAGGTTAAGTCCGGTTGAGACGACTTGTCAAGCGGCAACGCGTGGAG
>DATLVW010000072.1:0-4183 GCA_035577085.1 Thermoanaerobaculia bacterium | reverse complement strand
ACCCCCGCGCGCGTCGACAACGTGGCCCCTCGCGCACGCGGCCTCTCGCGCAGAAGTCTTGGCACACCCAGGCGGGTGGATCCACGCGCAGCTTATTGGCCAGCGCCTATGAGTAGCCTACGATTCTTGGAGCGCCTTTCTGAAATCGCGTACGGCCTGAGTGAGCGTGCCGCGATCGAGCATCGAAGCGAGCAGTTCGACGTCGAGGTGTGGAAGGAGCCGGCTGCGCTGCGTTCGGGTAAGCGTTCCTCCCGCGAGAGCGTAGATTTCAATGACTCCTTTGCGCCAGTACCAGACTTCATCGACGCCGAGTTTGCGGTAAATCTCCAGCTTGTCGATGCCGCCCCGTGTCCACTCGACTTCGATCGCGAGTTGGGGGCTTTCCCGCGGCTCCGTTCCAAAGGTATAGCACTCATCGGCTTCGGCGGCGCGTTCGTTCTCTTCTCTCGTCAGCGTCCAACTGCCGAAAGGCCTCACTTCGATGCCGCGATCGATGCACCACGTCTCGAGAAGGTGTCCGATGTACGACTTGATCCGCTCATGATCCTTCGACGGGCTCTTGATCTCGACTTCCCCATTCAGATAGCTGATGCGCGGGGCCGAGTGATCTCCACGAATGTCGAGCAGGCGCTCGTAGTCTTCCCACGTGACATCGTGAATGACGATGATGTGATCGGCGTTCGACGTGTCGTCGTGTTCGCGAAGCGCCGCAGCCGTGGACATGATGAAAGTGTACCGCCCGCCATCACCGCGGCGCGCCCCGATGGATCTTGGGCGGAACGTACGTCCCGGCGAGCGCGCTGCCCAGCGGCCCGTAGACGCGGAACAGAAGGCTGAAGTGTCCTTTCGGGACGGGCAGCCAGTTGGCGGCGTGCTTCTCCGGTTTGTGTGCCTGGACGTAAATCGTTACCGAACCGTCGTCCGCGGTGACGAGCTCGGGCGTGTAGGCGGGGGAAAAGCCTTATCCGCAGATGACGCAGATGGGACGCAGATAGAAGCTGCAGCCGGCGCTACATTGCCGGAAGCGGTCGTTTGCTTGGCGCGAGGATCTCGTCGAGGCGGTCGGGCGTGCCGTCGACGCGCTCCAGCGAAGGGATGCGCAGGCCGCCGTAATACGGGATGGAAAACGACTTGTAGTCTTCTCCGCGGCGGAACTGGAGCTCGATCGGGCGCCGGGTCTGTTCGGCCTCGATGATGGCTTCGCGCAGTACTTTCGAAGTGTAGGCCTTTCCGTCGACGGAGACGATGTGCATGTCGGGCGTCACGCCTGCCTTGAACGCCGGACTGTTCCACCACACGTTGCCGAGATCCATCGACTCAGGACCTGCTGCCGCGGTACCAGGCCGCTGACCGCCGACCGAAAAACCGAGCGACGTCGAGAAATCGGCTCCTCCCGCGGCGGTTTCCGTTCTGGTCAGCCAGGAAGGGATCTTGTCGCTGTAAACGAGTTTGTAGCCGCCGTTGGTGATGCCGTCGATGGGGACGGCCGGGTGCAGCGCATCCACACGGTCGCGGAAGAATTTCATCCAATCGTACGGCGCAATCGTGTTCAGGATTTTGACGATGTCCTGAAGGTCATAAGTCACCGTGACGAAACTCCCGTTGAAATCGCCGAGGAATGCGGCGGCGAAGTCGTCGAGCGATTTCCGGTCCTTGGTGAGCTCGCGAATCTTCGTATCGGCGTCCAGCCAGATCAACGCCCCTTCGGTGTAATAGTTTTCCCCCAGTTGCCAACTGCCCCAGCTCATGGGACGGCGCTCCGAAACGGTGGGCTGGTTCGTGGTGTCGATCAGCGGACGCCAATCCCGGCCTGGGCTGACTTCGAATCCGGCAGCAACGCGCGCAAAGACATAGCGCGCCTGCTCCGGCGTCCGGATCCCCGAACGCGCCGCAAGCACGCTTCCCCAGTACTGTGTCATCCCCTCATAAACCCATAACAGGTCGTCGCGCATGGGCACGTTGAAGTTCGGAGTCCAGAGGCCGGCCGGACGGCGGAACTTGCCGTTCCACGAATGCGTGTACTCGTGTGCCAGCAGGTCGGAGCGCAGGTTGCCGCGATCCCACTCGGTGAAGTAGTTCGGCCGCGAGCCGTCTTCGCTCGACTGATGGTGCTCCAGTCCGATGCCACCGACATTGCTGCTGAGCAGCAGCAGGAAATCGTAATGGTCGTAATGATGCGACTGATACAGCTTGTCGGCCTCGATGGCCAGGTTCTTGTGCTTTTCGAGTGCGTCCTTGGAGATTTCGAGATCTTTTTCATCGTCAGCGAAGACGTTCAGTCGAACGACGTCGGTTGGTGAAGGCGAAAGGTCGACGCGTTTGAAATGCACTCCGGCATAAAGCGGCGAATCCACGAGCGTGTTCAGCGTCGTCCGTTTGAACTTCACCACGGACCCTTCCTCGGATGCCGTCTCCAGCGCGGTCGCATGTTTCCAGCCCTGCGGGAGTTTGAGGGTGACGTCGAACGGAATGTCGCGGGAGAAGAAGCCCGCGGGATACATGGCCACTTCGTTCCACGCAAGATCGACGATGGCGTCGGACCATTCGATGCGGCCTTCCGCCGGCTTGATGGGCGAGAGATAGTCGAACGTGAGCTCCACTGTTCTGGCCGTCGTTCCCAGCGGAATGTGGAAGGCGTACACATTGATCTGGTCGCGGATCCACTGCACGCGCCTTCCATCGACGGTGACGACAATTCCGCCGATGCGCGAGATCGGACCGACAGGTGAGTGGGCGCCGGGGATCCATTGCGGATACAGCAGCACCAGCTCGCGGGCGTTACGCTGGACGGGAATCTGCTCGCGCACGTGCGCCACGCGGTCCGTGACATTCGTCAGATCGACCTCGAGCTGCACGGGGCCGGCGTAGGGCTGATCCACCGGCGCAGCGATCGACGGCGGCATGAGCACCGGCTGCGGCGGCGCAGGGCTCTTCGCCGTTTGCGCGGCCAGCGTGGCGCAGGCGGCGATCGACAGCGATGCGATGAAAGAGAAGACGCGTAGGGAGAGCGCATTCATGGCGCGCGAGAGTCTACGTCGAATCGAGCGATGGGATCGACCCACTTCTTATGCCATTGACGGCGTCGCCTTGATGTCGCGGATCGTGTTCGGGCAACTTACCGGAAAACGTTCGCCACAGGCGCCGAGAACTCAGCGCTGGCTTGCCCGCAACTCATTTCTCACGCGAAGGCGCGAAGACCGCGAAGGAGAGCGTCGCAACGTCAAACCCTTCGCGTCTTCGCGTCTTCGCGTGAGAAAGTCCTTCCGCTAAACGCACATGGACCCGAGCGCGCCTGCGAGCGCGCCCGGGTTCGCAACCTCCCCTACTCTTCGTTTTTCGGTGTCGTGGACGTTTCGTGTGCGGGAGACGGCGGAGGGTTCTGCGTCGTCTTCTTGCGGCGCGCGAGAGTCTTCAGACGCTTGATCTCTTCCACCTGCGGCACGAGATCGGCGTTGACCGGGCTCCGCGCGAGCTGCGATCCGAACAAATACGCCTGCGATGCGATGAACGCGAGCTGGTCGCGACGGAGCAGATTCGCCCCTTCGATGCCTTTGAGGAAAGAGCGCAGCTCATCGGCGACGAGGTTCCAGTGGACAGAGTCGCTCTGAAGCTGGAGAACGTCGCCGAGCGGCTGGCCCACAGCCTGCGCCACCGTGTCCGACGAGCCGATCACGCTGATCGATGCTTCGACGACCGGGGGCGGCAGCACCCGCAGTCGCCGCTGGACCAGCTTGCGCTGTTCCTTCGACAACGGCGCGACGTTAGCGATCTGCGAGCGCATGGTGCGCAACTGCGCGATGACCGCTTCGGCGGTCAGGTTTGCCGGATCAGGGTTCGATGTACCACGGGTGTTATTGACGTTATCACTCATGACATACCTTCCTTACGCGAGCTAAGGCCGGAGGTGACGTCACGACTCGTCGACAAGTGCGAGCGGCCACCGGCTGGAAGTCCCGGCTACGCCGATTCTTCCGGTTGATGTTTTCCCGACGTGTGTACACACCTCGGGTGCCCGCGGCAGGAGGAGCAAGCTCAACTCCCACGCCGGTACAGGACCAATTTGTGCTATCCAGCACAGCCCGTACCGCCGACAGCCGCCAAAATCGGAGGTCCTACGATCTTCGACTTTGTAATAAAAGGTTAAGTCCGGTTGAGACGACTTGTCAAGCGGCAACGCGTGGAG
>DATLVW010000071.1:0-13924 GCA_035577085.1 Thermoanaerobaculia bacterium | reverse complement strand
CCACTGATACGTCAGCGGAGCGGTTCCCGAAGCGGATGCCGTGAAGGGACCGGTGATGGTGGCCGGCAATGGAGCGATGCTGACGTCGGGGATGTGCAGAAGCGCGTTCGGCGTTCCGGTGACGCCGGGCGGGTCGAGCTCGATGGGGTCGAGATCTGGGGTGGTGTTGCTCATCAGAGCCGAGTAGACCTGATCGACGCTGTATCCCGGATTGTTCTGAAGAATGCGAGCGACTACGCCGGCGACGAACGGCGCAGACCAGGAAGTTCCGGAGGCCAGACCGTTGGTGGCTCTGGAATCGCGATAGGAGGGATTGCCACCGGCATCGGCGGCAATCGTCGCCACGGGGATGTTCTTGGCCGGAGCAAAGAGGGTTACGCACTGTCCGCCATTCGAGCCGAGGGTCCAGCCCACATACGCGCTCGAATTGGTGGCTGGGTTCGGAGCGGTGGGTGGAGGTTGCGCGTAGATGTTCGCGGAGCATCCGTCGGAGTCTCCGGCGTTGCAGCGCCAGCGGGCAATGCGCGTTGCCTTGCTCGAGTCGTAGGTGGGTTCCGGCAGGTTCACGTTGGAGCCGCCGGTGGCAGGATTGGAATCGGGATTGTTCCGGAGCATCGTCCCGCCCGCGGTGATGACTTTGTAGGGGTGGTTCGGATCGTTCGGATTGTTCGGGTTGTTGCGCGACATCCTGCCGGGACTGGTGTCGCAGGCGTTGGCGTCCTGGTTGTTCGCCGAGGCGATGACGGTGATGCCCTGGCCGTTGTTGTACTTCAACAGATTGGCGATAGCGTCCTCGAAACTCAGTGAGGAGCCAAGTGGCGTGTTCGTAACGCCATCGGTACCAACCACCCTGTAGGTGCTGAGCGTCACCACGGCCGGTGACTTCGGATAGGGATTCCCGCCTTGTTCTACGGGCCGGAGGATCCAGTCCAGTCCCTCAATGATCATCTGCACGGTCCCGAAATTAGTGAGACCGTCGTTGCCGAGGAACTGCAGGTTCAAGCTTCCGTCCGGAGAGCAGCAGGGGTTCGGCACGCCCGGACCGGTGGTGCCGGTGTTCAATGTTTGGTAAAAACCCTGGTTCGAGCGCACGATCACCCCGGGTGGGTAGGTGGTGTTGCGCTGGATGAGCTTTGAGGAGAATTCACCGCAGCGCGCCACCTTGACCGGTACGATCGTGGCGTTCTTCGCCACGCCGATATTCCGTCCGGCTACGAGCGACCCCACTCCTGTTCCGTGGCTGTTGCCAAAGACTTCCATGCCCATGTCCTGATCCGCGGCTGTCGGCGATCCGTGACATGGGTCGTATGCCGGATAGTAATCCAGAGAGGCGAGGCAATGGCCATGGCTGTCTTTGTTGAGACAATCGCCGCTGGCGTTATAACCATCGGCAACGCGGTTAGGATCATTGTTGAATTCCCTATGGGCGCGCATCACACCGAAATCGACGACGTACACATAGACGCCACTGCCGTCCGTGCAATAGGCGTAGTCATGAGTGCCTACCGCGTCGTTCTGATCCAGAACGTCGAGATGCCAGAGGCGGTTGTCCGCCGTCGTGCAATTCGAGGGGTAATCGCACGCCGGATCAACGTTCGTCGGAACTCTGCTGGACGTGAACATTGCGGCGTTTTCTTCGACGTATTTGACGTTGGGATTGTGGCTGAGGGCTTGGGCTTGCGCTTCGGTCATGACGGCGAAATAGCCCTTCAAAGCGTCCTGCCAGATGCGTTGAATGGAGCCGCCGTGCTGGGCGGCCATTTGATGGGCGACGGAGGAAATGTTTTCGCGTGAAACGGAATCGTTCAATACGACGATGTACTCGCCCTTGACAGCATTAGGGCTTCGCCGGATCCGTCCTTCGCCGGCGGTTAATAACAACGGGATGAACAAAAGGGCTAGTGTCGCGACACACGTTCTCACAGTTCTCATAGCGAAGTCTCCATGGTCAACACGCCTATGCAGCTTGGTTGGACCTGTGTATCTATATAGGTCGCGATAATCGTGACGGGGACACGGAACGGTGTCATTGCCGCTAACAGAGATAGAGCTGACACATGCTCGACACTTCGCGCGCACGCAGCTCGCGGTGTGAAGGTTCACATGCTGTTTTCAGGAACGAACCTCGGTCAGGCGTTCGCGGCATTCAAGAAACTGCTGCCACTCCGTAAGCTGTCCGCGGTCTTCGCTGTAAGACTCACCGCACTGTAACAACGTGAGCCGCTCCGGTCGCGCCACCCACATCCAGCCTCGAGCTCGTGCCCGAGAAGATCGTCAAAGGCGTTGCGGTAAAGTCGGAGGGCCGTGGAGGCTGGGTCGGTTACTCCGCCTCCGTCTTTCTCACCGTGACGTCGAACTGCCACTGGTGATCCTTGTAGTAGAACGACACCAGCGAAAGGAAGGGCTTGTCGAGCGGCTTGTTCTGCTTCGTCTCAAACATCGGATAGAGCGTCGTCGGCTTGGTGTAGTGCCACACCAGCTCACCGTGTCCGGTCGTCGGCTCGGTCGGATGGCGCTGAAAGTTTCGCAGACCGTCGTAGACCTTGTAGCAGATCAGGCCGCGAAAGACCGGACCGCGGGCGCTCGGTGCGGTGCCGAGGACGGGAAAGCCCTTCTGCGTGGTCTTCGCGACGTACGCGGCGCCGTCGGGGGTTGGGCCACCGGTGACGGTGATGAGGCCGGCTTTCGTGAGGTTGTCGAACGTGCGAAGCGACCGCTCGTCGAACTCATCCTTCGGAAAGTGCGCGTTCCACCACACCTTTTGCGGCACCTCAGCGTAGATGGGCTCGGCCGCAAAACGGGAGCTCGCCAGGATCTGCTCGGCTTTTGCAGCAGTGAGTGGCTCGGCCTTCTGGCAGGCCGCAACCAGCAACACCATCAGGAATGCAACTTGACTGATCTGACTGCGCATGTTGTTATCCCCCCGCTTTCCGCGCGCCACGAACGATACCGCGAGACCTTAATTGACTGACCGAATCCTCGACGCGCTCGCGCGACTCTGCCTGCGGCGCAGCAAAGAAATCCTCATCGCCGGGCTCGTGCTCGCCGTTCTTGCCGTGGCCGGCGCCACGCGCCTGTCGTTCGACCCCGACCTGCTCAACCTCATCCCGCAGCAGAACCGGCAGGTCAACGAGTTCCGCAAAGTGCTGAAGGACCTCGGCACGATCGACTATCACATCGTCGTCATCGACATGCCGAAAGGGCGTGACGTTCACGAATACGACTCGCTCATCGATGCCATTGCCGAGGGGTACCGGAAGAATCCGAAGATCGAGGATGTGACGTACAAGATCCCCAATCCGCTCGACTTCATCGAGATCATTCTGCCCAAGGCGCTGCTGTTCCTGTCGCCGGCTGAGCTCGACGAAGTGGCTGCGAAACTGACGGACGAAGGCATCCGCGCCTCGGTGGCGCGCAACCACGCCATGCTCCAGACGCCGCAAGCCCTCGCGATGAAGCCGCTCGTTCAATACGATCCCTTCAACCTCGTCCCGGTCTTCCTTCGCAAGTTTCAGTCCGCCGGCAGCGGATTCAAGATCGACACCTCGAGCGGCTACTACATGTCGTCGGATCACAGCATGCTGCTGATCCTCACGAAGCCGCGCCGGCCGGCGCAGGACGTGCCGTTCGGCAAAGAGTTGCTGAGCGAAGGGACGCTGCTCGAGGCGCAGGCGCTGAAGGAGTTCCAGAAGACTGCCGAGCCGGGAACGCCCCTGCCGAAGGTTTCGCACACAGGCGGGTACGAGATCGCGGTCGGCGACGCGGACCTGATCCGTCAGGACGTCATCATCAACATCATCGGATCGGTGGTCGGTGTTCTGGCGCTGTTTCTCTACGCCTTTCGCCGGCTGGCCTCCGTCATCTACGCCGGCATTCCGCTCGCGCTTGGCCTCCTGCTGACGTTCGGAATGGCTGGCGTCACCTACGGCAAGCTCTCGCAGGCGAGCGCGGGATTCGCCGCACTTCTCGCAGGACTGGGGATCGATTTCATCACCGTGCTCTACGGACGCTACGTCGACGAGCGCAATCGCGGAGCGTCGATGCAGGACGCCATCCGCGTGATCATGCGCTCGACGATGCCCGGCGTTTTCGTTGCCGCCATCACCACGGCTGGAACGTTCTTCGCGTTTCTGGCGACCGACTTTCGCGGCATGACGCAGCTTGGTTTGCTGACCGGCGTCGGTATCGTGTTCTTTCTGTTGTGCGTGATGTTCCTGCTGCCCGCGCTCATCGTGTTTTCGGAGCGGAAGCAGGCTCGCCGCGCGCCGAAGCTCTATCTGCACTCGTTCGGCGCCGGCAAACTCATCGACATCTCCGTAGCCCGGCCGGGAATCACGATCGGAATCTGGGTGGTCTTCGTCGTGGCCTGCGGGGTGCTGGCGACGCGCGTGAAGTTCAGCGACAACATCCAGGATCTCCGCGCGAAGGGGAACACCGGGGTCCTCAATCAGACGAGGATCACCGAAAAGTTCGGCCAGTCGTTCGATTTCATGATGTACGTCTGCGAAGGAAAGACGGTTGAGGAAGCGCTGGAGAAGACGCGCGCCGCTGCCGAGGACCTCGACGGCCTCGTGCGCGACCACACCATCGCCTCGTATCAATCGATCTCCAGCTTCCTGCCGCCGGCAGTCGATCAGCAGAAGATCATCGACCGGCTTCGCGCCGGCAGCGGCAATGAGTTCAACTTCGCGCGAGTCGATCACACGTTCCGCGCCGCGCTCGCTGAGAACGGCTTCCGTCCCGAGGCTTACGACGATTACATGAAGCTCTTCGCGCAGACGCTGCAACCGGCGCAGCCGGTCACGATCCAGACCATCGGCAACAAAGACATCGAGAAGCTGACCACCCGTTTCATCAAACCGGTCAACGGCGGCTGGATGTCTGTGATCAATGTTTATCCGACGGGCGGCAAATGGGGCCGCGATGTTTCGCCGAAGCTGCTCGCGGTACCGGATCGCCATCCCGGCGACATCCTCACGGGTGTGAATCTCGTCAGCGCAACGCTCCGGCGCATCGTGAAGGCGGATGCCACACGCTCGACGATCATCGGCTTCATCGCCGTCTTCGTGCTGATGTTCCTCAGTTTCCGAACTGTGAAGCTGACCGCGCTCTCGTTCGTGCCGTTCGTCGCCGGAGCCGTGGGGATGCTCGGATTGATGGCGCTGCTCGACCTTCAGTTCAACTTCATGAACATCTTCGTGGGACTGATGATCATCGGCGTGGCTACCGATTATGCGATCTACATGCTGCAGCGTTATCGGGAAGATGTCGCAGCGTTCCGCGGCAGCGCGCATGAGACCGGCAAAGCGATCGTCATGGCCGCGCTCACGGCGATCGTGGGTTACGGCTCGTTCGCGTTCTCGCACTATCCGGGGCTGCGATCGATTGGGTATGCTTCCACCTTCGGAATTGGACTGAGCGGCCTCGCGGCGATCACGCTGCTGCCGGCGATCCTCGTAATGAAGAAGGCAGAGATCAGAGACAAGCGATCAGAGATCAAGACGACGTTTTCTTCTGATCTCTGATCTGAAAAGAGACAGAGATCAGCGACTAGAGATCAGAGATCAGGCAACGTTTCCTTCTGATCTCTTGTCTCCAGTCTCTGATCTCTGCTTTGGAGAAACTATGCAAACGAAAGCCGCTACCATCCCTTCGGCCCTTCTCACGCGCCTCGTGCGCGGGCGTGCCGCACTCGACGTGCTGCTCGTCATCGGCGCGACCGTCGTCATCGCCCTGGCCGCGCAGGTCGCCATTCCGCTGCCGTTTTCGCCAGTGCCTCTGACTCTGCAGCCGCTGGCTGTGCTCCTCGTCGGCGTAACGTTGGGCTCCGTTCGCGGCGCCGCCGCGGCAGCGCTCTATCTCCTCGAGGGCTTCAGTGGACTCCCCGTCTTCGCGCTTGGTCACGCCGGGCCGATGTGGCTCGCAGGTCCGACGGCCGGCTACCTTCTCTCCTATCCGTGCGCCGCGTGGGTGGCTGGCTGGGTGTCCGAAAGAGGTTGGGGCTCGACCACGCTCCGCGCCGTTGCCGGCATGCTTGCCGCCCTCGGCGTGATCTACCTCGGCGGCTTTTCCTGGCTGGCCGTCCTGTCCGGCTCGCGTGCCGCGTGGATCGGCGGCGTGCGGCCGTTCATCCTCGCGGACATCGTGAAGGTCGCCATCGCAGCGTCGCTGCTTCCGCAGATGCAGCGGCTGATCGCAAAGATCTGACGGTCGTTGCACGCCGTTCGTGGCACCCTCCTCGCAGTGTAAATAACCGTACGAGGAGGATGTGAATGATCGACAACATGAATCCCACCAGTCAGTTCCACCCCTATCAGCGCGAGACGAGCGTACCTGTCGCGGAGCGTCCGCTGACCGGGCTGGACAGCGTTCTGGACAAGATCGGCATCGATCCGACGAGCGTCCGCTCCGTCCGCGATCAGATGAGAAATCTCAAGGTGAATGATTCGTTCGGCAAGGTCCGGGCGTACGCGAAAGCGAATCCGGGAAAGATGCTGGGAGGACTTGCTGCGCTTGCGATTGGTTTGGGGGTGATGCGGGCGCGGAGAGCGTAGGACGTCGGGGGTCGGGGGTCGCGTGTCGGAGTTAGAACAGAAACCCCGATTTGATCGACTCCCGTCAAACTCTCGCTGGTCCCGGGTTCGCTCCGACTCCCGACCCCCGATCAGCGACACCCTCACTGCGAGTGATACGTGTAATCCACGATCACGCGCGATTGGCTGATCCTGCCCTGTACGCTAACCTTCGACGTCAGCGGTGCCACGCCGCTCGTCGTTGCTTCCGCATCGATGTTGAACGCGGTTCCGTTCGCTGTTCCAGTGACGGTGCAACTCGCCTTCATCGATCCCTGCTCGTCGCTCGCGTTGATGTCGTTCCCGGCATTGCGCGTGACCATCGACGCCGCCGAAAGCTCGGCCGCGCTTTCGGCGAGCGTTGTGGCGATGACCTTCGAGCGGAAACGCTGGGCCTCGCGCAGCGCGCGTGAGGAGTCGATCAGCATCAACTCCATCAGAGCGAAGTAGAGGATCGCCAGCGCGATCGCGGTGATCAGCACGTAGCCGCGCTCACGCGTGCGGGCGCGGAACGAAGATCTCGTCGATGGCAAGCTTCCCCTCCTTGTCGACTGCCTGGATATGCACCGCGGGCTCGCCGTTGACCGATTCTCCGGTCAGGCACGACGGACAGATGAAGACCGGTACGCTGCGCGCCACCCATTCGGACGACAGTTGGTTCACCCGGTACGCCTTGCGGTGCGCCTCGCCCGGTTTGCTGAAGTCCCACACGACGGTCTCGGCCGAAGAGCGGTCGACGCTGATCGTGTAGAGGATCAGCGTCGTGGGCGAGGCCGTGTAGACATCAAAGCTGCCAGGCATCGAGGTGCTGTCGTAGACATCGCGACGGAGGCGCGCCAGCACGCTGCCGACTTCCGGATTCGAGAAGAAATCGACCGGCCACTTCTTCTCGTTGCGGCGCATCTCCGATGTAAGCGTGACGATAATGAAGAGGAAAACACCGAAGAGCGCCGTCGCGACCACGACCTCCATCAGCGTGAATCCGCGTGAGCGGTCACGTCTCACCATAGGCCAGTCCCACCTGTATTCGCCCGTGCGATCGCCAGGCGGGCCTCCCGGTTCGTCGCCCACCGAATCGTCAGCGTGACGTTGCGGACATCCGGCTGCGGCGTTTCGACCTTGACGGACGTGCTGTACGGAGCCAGCGGAGCAAGCACGGAGAGGTCAGGAGATTGGAACTTCTGCTGCGCCGGATCATCGATCGCGGCAAAGTCCAACCGCCGCCAATACTCGGCCTCGTTCGACAGAGCCTGATACGCGATGATCGTCTCGCTGGCCTCGCGCATCCGTTTCGTCCGCTCCGCAAACATGGCGATGGTGGTCGTGATCACGATCGCCAGAATCGCCAACGCGACCAGAACCTCAGCAAGCGAGAAACCACGCGAGCGGTGCACGGCCTTTGATTCTACGCGCTGGGAGGCTGGGGGATCAGAGATGAGAGATCAGATGCAGGAGATCAGAGACAAGAGATCAGAGACAAGAGATCAGAGACAAGAGGCCAGGTTCGCGGCTGACCCTTCGATAACCTCTCTCTGATCTCTGATCTCTGATCTCTAATCTCTTGTCTCTGATCTCTTCCGAAGCTAACAGCTATCATCAACCCCATGAAGCTCCGTTTCGCTCCCAGCCCCACCGGTTTCCTCCACGTCGGGGGCGCCCGCACCGCGATTTTCAATCTCCTTCACGCCCGTCGTCATGGCGGCACGATGCTGCTGCGCATCGAGGACACGGACGTCGAGCGATCCCGTCAGCGTCATGCGGAGCAGATCATCAGCTCGCTGCAGTGGCTTGGCGTGGAGTGGGATGAAGGGCCGGTCTATCAGAGCGATCGGCTGGATCGTTATCGCGAGCGTGTCGAGGAGCTGGTCGTCAGCGGGCAAGCGTATCGATGCTATTGCACGGTCGAGGAGCTCGAAGCCGAGCGGGCGGCCGCGGAAAAGGCCGGCAAGCAATGGCGCTACTCCGGACGTTGCCGGGCATCCGAGGGCGATCCTGCGGAGCCGCATGTCATTCGTTTTGCGGTGTCGTCCGGAACGATCGAGTTCCATGACCTCATCCGCGGCGACGTGCAGTTCGAGGGCGACCTGATCGACGATTTCGTCCTCCTCCGTTCCGACGGCAATCCCACCTATCACCTCTCCGTAGTCGTCGACGACATCGACATGGAAATCACGCACGTTGCGCGCGGCGACGATCACCTCTCGAACACGCCGAAACACGTGCTGCTCTTCCGCGCGTTCGGCGCCGCCGTGCCGTCATTTGCGCACCTTCCTCTCATCCTTGGCAGCGACAAGAAGCGGCTTTCCAAGCGCACCGGCGCAACCTCGGCCGAGGAGTACCGCGAGATGGGCATCGTTCCCGATGCGCTCTTCAACTTCCTGACCCTGCTGGGCTGGTCGCCCGGCGAGAACCGCGAGATCTTCACGCGTGATGACGCCGCGCACTGGTTCGATCTGTCGCACGTCAACAAGGCGCCCGCCGTCTTCGATCCGGAAAAGCTGCTCTGGATGAACGGCCAGTACCTGATGCGCATGTCCGCCGAGCAGATCTATCCGCACCTTTTGCCGTTTCTTGGCGACGGAGCGAAGACGCTCGACGATCTGCGGACGATCATCGATCTCCACAAGATGCGTGCACGGACACTTCGCGAGATCGCCGAGCAGATGGCCGTCTACTTCGTCGGCGACGACGCCATCGAGTACGACCCCGACGTCGTGAAGAAACACATAAAGGGCGACGATCTCAGCACCCGTCTTTCGACGCTGCACGACGCGCTGGCCTCAACTGAGCCGTTCGACGTAGCAACCTCGGAGGCCGCACTGCGCAAAGTTGCCGAAGAGCAGGGTGTCAGCGCCGCGAAACTCATCCATCCGCTGCGGCTCGCGCTCACGGGCAAAGGAGCGTCGCCGCCGATCTTTGACGTTGCCGTGGTGCTGGGGAAGGAGCGGTCGCTGCGAAGGTTGCAGCGGTTGATCGAGCGGATACCGAAGTTGGATTAATCGTGCTCAGAGCCCGCTAAACCGCAATGCGAGGTCTCTCGCGGATCTCGACTTTGGCAGTCGTTGGCTCGGCATCAGGTGTCGCGTTAGTTCGGTGACTTCTTGGCGTCAGCTTTGAAATGATCGCAAAAAGAACAGCCGATACGAGCGCTGAGGAGAGCACCGCCGTAGCCACAAATTTTAGAAAGTCCATGTTCTCTCCATTAGGTCTTTTGTACCGAACCTGTGAAGCCGGCGTAGAAAGCCATCAGCGTTACGGTGAGAGCAAGCACGCCAAGAAAGAGGTCGACATACGCCTGCATCTTTGTCGGCGTCTCCTGTCGCCAGCGACGACGGTACACGAGAAAGCTGGCAAGCAAAAGGTTGACCAATACCACAACGATACCGTACACGCCGGTAAGTTCTTTCCAGTGAGCTACTAAGCGAGGATTCAAGAAGATCGCGCCAGTCGCGCCAATACTGAGCACGGTAAAGTCAACCGCGACCTCATTGCAGCTCTTGAGGGACAGCGGATGTGCGTCAGACGCAGCCGTCATAAAAAGGAAGACCAATCCGGCCAGGAAAGGAATTCCCAGATGAGCAAGCAAGAACTCTGGCATCGTTATCGCCCGAAGGATGTATAGCCTTAGGCTATCACGATGCGCCGATATTACTACGCTCGTGACCGCTCGAACCGGTCCTTCATCGAAACACCGACGAGCCACGCCGCGCAGAGGCCGACCATCGCGACGGAGATCCATTTTCCGTAGATGCCGACTGGAGAATACGGCTCGGTGGCGTTGTGGATGGCTTCACTCCATCGGCCGAGGACTTCCGCTTCTGAGAATTCGTGAATCGAATAGAAGAGGATCTGGATCGTGAAGAGCAGCAGGAAGAGGCCGGTCACCTGGAAGAAGCGTTTGATGTCGATACGGTGGCCGTAGTGCGCCCACGCCCATGACATCGCGGCGGCGGCGGCAATGCCGAGGAGTGAGCCGAGAATGAAACGGCTATTGCGGACCTGGATCAGCATTAGCGCCGTCTCCATTCCCTCGCGCGTCACCATCAGTACCGTGAAAAAGAAGACGCCGGCGATCGCGAGGAAGCGTGAAGTGGCGGAGGTGTAGCTGTCGAGCCGGCGTTCCATGTCGCCCTTCATCCGCGGAGCGACACGCCATACGTGAACAACGAATGAGGCCACGAGCACTGCGGCGACGACGCCGAGAATGCCTTCGATCAGTGACTGATGCTCGCTGATCCGCATCAATGCGTAGCCGAGGGCGAAGCTGGCGGCGATGGAGGTGGCGATTCCGGCGTAGACCGCGGGCCGCAGCCAGTCGCGGCCGGTCTTGCGGAGGAACGCGAAGATGATGGCGACCGTGAGAAAGGCCTCGAAGCCTTCGCGGAAAACGATGATGAGGGCAGGGATCATGGAGTGGGTTTATTTTCGGAGCCGCATGGCCCCTTCGCCGATCGACGTGACGCGATCGGGTGAGGCGGGCTGCTCCCCTTTCCGGCGGCAGGAGTCACAGACGCCGAGGATCTGGAGATTGTGAAACGTCGGGGTGAACTTCTTGCGGGCGCAGATCTCGAGCTGGCGCTGCTCCAGCTCCGGATCGTTGAACTCGATGACGGAACCACAGGCGGTGCAGACGAGATGATCGTGGTGGGAATCGCCGCGGACGTGCTCGTAGTGGTAGTGATCTTCGCCGAGGTGCACCCGGCGGACGAGTCCGGACTTTACGAGCAGTTCCAGCGTGCGGTAGACGGTGGCGCGGGAGATCTTGGTGCTCTTCTGCTTCATCTTGAAGAGCAGTTCATCGGCCTCGAAGTGGTAGTGCGTCGCGAAGATCTCGCGAACGAGTGCGGTACGCTCCTGCGTCAGCTTCTGTCCCTGCCTGGCCAGGAAGTCCTGGAAGCGGCCGATCTCGCGTTCGATGGTGGGCATTTGGTTGGGTACGCAACTGAGACTCAGTCGCAAAGACGATCAACAGTCTAGCCGCGGAGAAATTTCGTGTCAAACGGGAGGCGAAGGGCTGTCGAAAGGAGAGGAGCAGGCGTCGGCGCTCCGAGGTCTCCACGACAAGGAGAACCTTGCCGAAGCAATCGATCTGCCTTTGCTTCGATTGGCATGCCACTGCTTTGATAAGCATGCCGTCCGCTTCGACATTCACGTCGCCTGCCTCGACATTCACTCCGTCAGCTTCGACATTCAGGCCGCCTTGCCTCGACATTCAGAACGGGAGAATGTCGAAGCAGACATTTTGAAAGTTGAAGCACAACTTCTGAATGTCGAAGCTGACGTTTGGAATGTCGAAGCACAACTTCTGAATGTCGAACCTGACTTTTCGAATGTTGAGGCTGAGGTTTTGAATGTCGAAGCAGCGGTTCTGAATGTTGAAGCCCAATTTCTTAATGTCGAGGCAGAAATCTGCATGTTTAGGCAGAAAATGGAATGTTGAAGCGCAACTCTTGCCTGTTTCGGGGAAACGTTACCAATATCGAGACTGGCGTCCCGGAAAGAGGTGCAGTCGTCCTCGCCTCGGCGTACGTTTTCGTGGCACCTCTTCCCATTGTCACCGGCCGACATCCCTGCACCCCTACAACCGCGACCGCGCCGCAACCGCCGCCTCCCGAATCTGCGGTTGATGGGCGTCGACCGAGAGCGAGCGGTTCCAGAAGTCGAGAGCGCGACCGTAGTCGTTCTGTTTCGCGTAAAACAGGCCGAGGTTGTTCAAAGCCAGCGTGGAGGACGGCTGGAGCCCGAGTGCGCGTACGAGCTCCGGCACGCCCTCCGTGTAGCGCTCGGCCTCCAGTAGCGCGGACCCGAGGTTCACGGCGATGACGTACGACTGCGGGAAGAGCTTGCGGCCCTGATACAGCAACGCGATCGCGCGGGCGTTCATGTTGCGCTGCCGGTAGAGCGCCGCAAAGTCGATGAGATAACTTTCCGCGTTCGGCAATCCAAGCGCAATTGCGTTCAGGATCTGCGCGTCGGCTGGGGCAAATTGCTGCCGGTCGAAGAACACCATCGCCTCGTTGAGATGAGGCGTCGGGCGCGTCGGATTGATGTCGATGGCGCGGTCGAATGCGTCGATGGCCTCGCTCAGCTTCCCCTTGGCGCGCAACTCAACGCCGAGGTTGTTGTAGTACGCGTATTGTCCCCAACGCTCCGGCGACAGCGGCGTCGCCGCTCTCTTTGCGTCACCCTCGTCCTCGAGAACGGGAGTCAGATTGCGCGTGGGATCGTTGAGGTGGCCAATCGCCTGCAGTTGCGCTTCGTACGGCGCCTCGGCGATGGTGGCTGACGTCCCCACCGGTTTCGCCGCGACGAATTCACCATAGCTGACGACGCGGACAGACGTGATTGGCGTGATGTCTTTGAGTGCCCACGTCGCCGCGTGTCCAGGCATCTCGATCGACTGCGGTAGGCCGAGGAGGGACAGCACCGTTGGAGCGACGTCGTAAACCGACATCGGGTGCAATCGGGTAGGGATCACGTGCGGACCGTAAGCAATGAACATCCCGGGATTTCGGTGATCCGATAACGCCGCGCCGCCGTTCGGCATCGAGCGCGGCCGGTTCTTCCCCCAGCGAAACCCGTACGACGACATGACCATGACCGTGGTGTCATGGGGCAGAACGTTCATCCATTCGCCGATGAGCCGATCGACCTCGGCGTAGTAATTCGAAACGGCCGGCCAGAACTTGCGGTAGTTCTGCTCGCTGATGCCGTCCCGGTAGGGCGGGTGGTAGGGCGAGAAGAGATGGTTGACCGCGTCGGTCCCTTCGTACGAGACCATCACCAGCATCGGATCCTGACCGTTCTTCCGCTGATCGTTGTAGAGATTGATGGCCACGCGGTGGTCGTTCCACGTCTTCGCCAGGATCGACCGGAAGATGACGATCGGATCCGACGGGTTGTTTGCGTCGATAGCCGTGTTCCACTCATCGGGCGTGATGTTGAGAAAGCGGTGCGCTTGTTCGTAGCCGACGGTACTGACGGGCACGGCCAGCGACGTCGCGCGATCGCCAAGCGACGAAGGATAGACAGCGTTGGCAACATCCTCGACCGGTGTGCCATAGAAGATGCTGTTCGGTGCCGTGGCTGGCCAGCCTGACCACCAGTTGGCGACGAGAGCAGGACGACCGAATGCATCCGCCACATCCCAAAGCGCCGGCACGCGGCGCGAATACGCGTCCACCGGCGAATGCCGGCCGCGGTCCATAAAATCGATCACACCATGACGATCAGGCGTCAAGCCGGTCGCGACTGTCGTCCAGACCATCGGCGAGACCGTCGGCTGAATGGTCTGGAGCGACGTCGCCGTGCCCCCTGCGGCCAGCGCCCTGAGGTTCGGGATGCGGCCGTCG
>DATLVW010000070.1:0-2095 GCA_035577085.1 Thermoanaerobaculia bacterium | reverse complement strand
GTGGTCAATTCGCACCTCGTTCCGACCGCGGCATTCCAGTCGAACCCCGACATCGATTTCCGAGCCGCGGAGCTGCACCAGGCGATAGCTCGGTCGCTCGGCTCGTGCGAGTCGGAGCGCATCGATTTCACACTAGCGGCGACAACGCTGCTCGGGGATACGGTGGCGGCGAACCTGCTTCTCGTGGGGTTTGCCCTGCAACGCGGCTGGCTCCCCGTTGGCGCACCCGCGGTCGAGCGGGCCATCGAACTCAATGGAACCGCCGTGGAGTTGAATCGTCGCGCCCTGAAGCTCGGTAGGTTGGCCGCGCACGCCCCCGAACGGCTCGCCGCGCTGATTCTGGAAGCCGCCGCCGCTCGCCGTGCGACCCCGGTGCCAATGGTCCCGGACGGCGAGGGCGCCACCGAGGCGCGGATTCGAGTACGGGAGGCGTTCTTGGCCGAGTACCAAGATCGAACCTACGCGCAGCGCTATCGTTCGCTCATCGACCGGGTCGCCACCCGTGAGCAAATAGTGGTGCCCGGCTCGAAGGCCCTCACAGACGCAGTCGCCCGAGGCTATTTCAAACTTCTCGCCTACAAGGACGAGTACGAGATCGCGCGTTTGCACGCGACGACGCTGGCGGGGCAGCTCGACGCAACGTTCTCAGGCGCGGCAAAGCTGTCGTTTCACCTGGCGCCGCCGGGAGTCGCCCGTCCGGATCCGCAAACAGGCCAGATTCGAAAGATCGAACTGGGGTCGTGGATTCTTCCCGTGTTCCGCTTGCTCGCGAAATTAAAATTCCTACGGGGCACGGTCTTCGACCCGTTCGGCCATACGGCGGAACGCAAAATGGAACGTCGCTTGATCACCGAGTATGAGGATCTGGTCGAACACATGATGCAGACTCTTTGCTCGGAACGGCTGGATCTTGCCGTGGAGCTCGCAAAATTGCCAGACGGAATCCGTGGATTCGGACACGTCAAGGACCGACATGTTGCAGCGGTAAAGAAACGCGAGACGGAGTTACGGCAGCAATGGGACCGAGGACGAATGGACATCATCCATGAAGGGGTCCACCAGCCAATTCAATCTCCCAAGTGATCCTGGCGTACGAAACGATCCGAATCTTGAGGCCACCCGTCAGCGTGCTGCGAGGAAGTTCTGCACAGCGGCGATCGTCACCGCGGGCGCTTCCTCCATCAGCCAGTGGCCGGCGTTCGGCACGACGACTTGCTGCACGTTCGTCGCCGCGTTGCGCATGACGACCGCCACGTTGGCGCCGAAGGCTTTCTCGGCGCCGATCGCGAGCACCGGCATCGTCAGCTTCGTCTCCATCGCCTTGAGGTTGTCGGCCTCGTCCTTCTGGCCGATCGCGAGGAACTGGGCGAACGCGGAGTGCATCGCGCCGGGCCTGGCGTAGATCGCGGCGTAGTGGCGGCGCGTCGCTTCGTCGATCTTCGACGGGTCGCCGGCGAACTCGTTCCAGAAGCGGTCGAGGTAGATGCGCTCGCGGCCGGCGACCAGGCGCTCGGCGTCCGGGCCGCCGAAGTTGAAGTGCCACAACGCGGGCAGGCGCACGATCTGGTTCCACGGTGGGATGCCGGGTATCGGCGAGTCCATCACGACCAGGCGGCTCGTCTTGTCTGGATAGCGCGCCGCGTAGGCATACGCGACCATTGTGCCGATATCATGGGCCACGATGTCGGCGCGGTCGATGCCGAGCTTGTCGAGGACGGCGCGGATGTCGCCGGCCTGCGTCCACTTGTCGTAGCCGCCGGCAGGGTGCGAGGACAGGCCCATGCCGCGCAAGTCGGGCACGACGACGGTGTGGTCCTTCGCGAGCTCGGCGGCCATCGGCGACCACATGTCGCCGGTCTCGCCGAAGCCGTGGATCAGCACGACCGCGGGCCCGTGGCCGCCAACGCGGACGTTGATCCTCGCGTCCGCGTTCACCACCTGAGAGCTGCGGAAGTCGGCCGGGAAGGGCGTGGGCGCGGCGTGCGCCGACAGGGCGCCCAGCGCCAGGCTGGCGGCGAGGGCGGCCGCGACTCGGCGGAAGCGGCGGGAGAACGTGGACGAAACGGTCGCGGACATGCTTGGCTCCTTGGTGTCT
>DATLVW010000069.1:0-3288 GCA_035577085.1 Thermoanaerobaculia bacterium | reverse complement strand
CTCTGCGGTCGAGCGCGAGATCCTCCTCCGTGTACTGGAGATAGGCTTGGCGCTGCTTGAGAAACGCCTCCGTTTCCCATAACGAGAAGCCTAGGAGTTCTCCAACCTGGTCGCGGCTCAACGTGCCGTCGCGATACCCTTCCAACGCCACAGCTTCGAGTGCGCCACGGGAGACGTCAGGCCAGGCGTTCTCGAGCCGCTTTGCAATTTCCTCGGGTACATCGACAGCAATTCTAGTCACCATGCAATCTTATCGCACCTGAAGGCGCTGGTGCTCTGAGGACGGTGGCACGGGGGAGAGGGAGCGTAATTGCGCGCCGGCGTTCCAATGGAAAGGGCCGCCTTGCGGCGGCCCTGACATTGCGGTGTGGGTGGAGTGAAGCTACGACGTGCGATCGGGTACTGGCGCTGGTGCGGGCGGCTGTTGCACCGGCGTGGAAACGTCTGTCGATGGGCCCGAGCCGGGCGCAATCGTCATTGTTTCGCCGGCGCTGGCTTCGGGGTAGTACTCCTTCATCTTCAAGTAGTCGGTGCCAGTTTCTTCGCGGAGGATGTCGTTGACTTCCCATCCTTCCAGCGTCTCGCGCTCGAGGAGTTTTCTGGCGATGCGGTCGAGGGACGATTTGTGGGCGGTGATGATTTCTTTAGCGTGCGCGTAGGCTTTGTCGAGGATGCGTTTGACTTCGCGGTCGATCTCGACGGCGGTGGCTTCGGAGAAGTCCTGGTGTTGGGCGAACTCGCGGCCGAGGAAGATGGCTTCCTCTTTCTTGCCGAAGGTTACGGGGCCGAGGTCGGACATGCCCCATTCGCAGACCATGCGGCGGGCCATGGCCGAGGCGCGCTCGATGTCGTTGCCGGCACCCGTGGTGATCTCGCCGATGAAAATCTCCTCGGCAAGGCGGCCGCCCATCAGCACGGCCAGCATCGCCTCGAGGTAGCGCTTCGAGTACGAGTACTTGTCCTCGGTGGGGAGCTGTTGTGTGAGGCCGAGGGCGCGGCCGCGGGGGATGATCGTGACTTTGTGCAGCGGATCGGCGGCAGGGAGAACCGCGGCGACGATCGTGTGTCCTGACTCGTGATAGGCCGTGTTCTTCTTCTCACGGTCGCTCATCACCATCGACTTGCGCTCCACGCCCATCATGACCTTGTCCTTCGCGAACTCGAAGTCGATCATCTGGACTTTCTTCTTGTCGTAACGGGCGGCGTTTAGGGCGGCTTCGTTGACGAGGTTGGCGAGGTCAGCGCCACTGAATCCGGGTGAGCCCCGTGCGATCACGACCGGATCGACATCCTCGGACAGCGGAATCGTTCGCGTGTGCACGCGCAGGATGCCCTCGCGGCCTTTGAGGTCGGGGAGGTCGACGACGACGCGGCGGTCGAAGCGGCCCGGACGAAGCAGGGCAGGGTCGAGGACGTCGGGACGGTTCGTGGCGGCGACGAGGATCACGCCGTCGTTGGATTCGAAGCCGTCCATCTCGACGAGGAGCTGGTTGAGTGTCTGTTCGCGCTCGTCGTGACCGCCGCCGAGTCCGGCGCCGCGATGACGGCCGACGGCGTCGATCTCATCGATGAAGATGATGCAGGGGGCGTTCTTCTTGCCCTGCTCGAAAAGGTCGCGGACGCGGGAGGCGCCGACGCCGACGAACATCTCCACGAAGTCGGAGCCGGAGATGGAGAAGAAGGGGGCGTTGGCCTCGCCGGCGATGGCGCGCGCGAGGAGCGTCTTGCCGGTGCCGGGAGGTCCCATCAGCAGGACGCCTTTGGGGATCTTGCCGCCGAGCTTGGTGAACTTCTGCGGCTCTTTGAGGAACTCGATGATCTCGTGCAGCTCGATCTTCGCTTCATCGACCCCGGCGACGTCTTTGAACGTCACCTTCTTGGCGTTGCCGGAGAGGAGTTTCGCTTTCGATTTGCCGAAGGAGAGGGCTTTGTTGCCGCCGGCCTGCATCTGCCGCATGAAGAAGATCCAGAGGCCGACGAGGAAGAGGACGGGAGCCCAGGTGATGAGTGCGGTGATGAACGGGGCGTCGGCGGCGTGTTCGACCTGCACCTTCACGCCTTTGGCGCGGAGCTGATCGATCATGGATGGATAGTTGGCCATGATCGTGGCCTGGAACTCTTTCTTGCCGCCGGGCGCGGTCTGCTTGGTCTCGCCGTGAACGTCGTCACCGCGAATCGTCACGCTGGCGACGGAGCCGTTGTTCACGCGGTCGAGGAAATCGCTGAAGGCGATGGTTTCACTCGTTCCTTTCGTGGTGTTGAAGAGGCTCCAAAGCAGAACCACGAGAACGATGATGACGGCCCAGAGAAGCACCGTTTTGAGCGTCGAATTCAATCAAACCTCCAAGGAGAGCACGCGAATGCTTCGTGCGTGCCATTGACTGCCGTGGGAAGAACGGAGCGGCAGGTGGTGAAATTCTGGGTCGGGGTGTGGGACGTAGGGTGTGGGGGGTGGGTGGGGTTGCATGGTTTGTGGGTTTCTGGGCGATACCCAACGACGCTACGAACAAGTTCTATTTAACGGACGCAATGTACGGCAGGTTTCCGCAACGGCCTTCAAACTCGAGGCCGTAGCCGGCGTAGGGCCCGTCGGAGGCCTCGAAGGCGCGGAAATCGACGGTCAGGTCGACCGTGCGAGCGTCGGGGCGGTCGAGGAGGGCGACCAGCTTTAAGGTCGACGGCTGTTTCTGGCGAAGCTGCATCATCAGATACGTCTCGATGACGCCGGTCGAGACGACATCTTTGACGACGTAGACGTTCCGGTCGCGGATGTCGATCCAGCTCAGATACGTGATCTCAAGCGCGGCGGCGGTATCGGCGTCGGCGACATCGCGGACGACGTCGATGAAGCCGTAGCCGGCCTCGCCGGGAATGCGGCGCAGGAGATCGGCCAGGAAGCACGATGCGCCCTTGAGGATGCCGAGGAGGAAGAGGGGAGCGTCGCCGGCATCGTCGCGAATCTCCGCCGCCAGCGCAGCCACGCGCTGTTCAATCTCCCGGGCGCTGAAGACTTTCGTGAACTTTCTCAATCGCGACCTCGTAAAGGTCGGCAGCCTCGCCTGTCACTTTGAACAGATCCGAGACTTCGACGCCAGCCACCCAGACGATCGCGCCCTGCCAGATGAGGAGAGGAATGCGATCGCGCGACGCAGCGGCAATCTTACGATCAATCAGCAGATCCTTCAGCTTTTTGTCGTAGGACATGCCGAGGGGACGGAAGCGGTCGCCGTGGCGGCGGTTGCGGATGGTGAAGGTTGGTTTGGCGCCTTTCGCTAGTTGGATGAGTTG
>DATLVW010000068.1:0-9163 GCA_035577085.1 Thermoanaerobaculia bacterium | reverse complement strand
ATCATCGGCAGCAGAAAGAATGCGGTGAGGAGCAGCGCTGCGATCCCGGCGCCGAGGCCGCTGATGATCACGAGCCCCCATTTCTCACGCGCGCAGAAAATCAGATAGACCGTGGCCAGGGCGATGACGTGAAGTGAGGTCTCCGGATGACCGCACAGCGTCAACAGGATCAGCGCACCGGCAAGCAGCGACGCCGCGCGCACTCCCGGACTGCGCGCCACCATCCGTGCGCCGAGCATGACGAACGGGAGCAGCGCGATCGCGTTGCCGTGCGCAGTGTGCGTGTAGGTGACCACGTACGTCGAGAGCATCCATCCAGCGGCACCGAAGAGCGACGGCAGCGAACGAAGCTCCAGGTTGCGCAGGAAGAGAAACATCCCCAGAGCCGCGAGGAAGTACGCCATCGAGGCCATGTATCCGAGCGCGTCCGGCATCGGAAGCAGAAGGCCGAGGAGTGTGACGGGATGGAACGGAGCCGATTGCGCCGCCGCGGCCAGCACGTTCCCTCCGAGCTCGAACGGATTCCAGAGCGGCCATTGGCGGTGCGCGATCGCCCAACGCAATGCCGCGTTCCAGGGTAGAAACTGCACGGTCACATCCGAGGGCAGCGGATTAGCGATCTGCTCGATCCCAACCTTCGTCGACATCGAGGCTAACGGATCAAAGTGATAGGCCAGATCGATCGGCGCGTAGACGTTTCCGGTGACAAGCGCTCTACCCGTGAGGCAAAGTGGAAGGAGAATCAACACCGCCGACACGTGACGCGAAAGCGTCAGGAAGCGGCGCACGAGAAGGAGCGCGCCGGCGGCGGACAGAAGATAAAGGAGTGCGGCCACGGAAGCCCGAGCGGTCACCTTGCCACTCAACCATTGATTGTAACCGCGCGCGCCGCATACTGATCACGTGCGAAGACTCATCATCCCCATTCTTCTCCTGGCGGCGGCGCATCCCCTCGCCGCGGCGTTTGCTGATCATGACCTCGTGGTTCCGGTCGTTGGCCGTGCAGCCGGCGGCGCGGGCCGTCTCTTCCTCACGGCGCTCTGGATCACGAACGCCGACGATCATCCAGCCACGCTGACGTTGTCGTATCTCGAGAGTGGCCACGCCAATCCATCGCCGCGGCAGACGACGGTCCTGCTCGCTCCGCGCGAGACGCACGTCTTCGATCCCCTCGGCCCGCCGATTCTGACGAGCATCAACAGCATCGGCGCCCTGCGCATCGAAGCGAATGCCGACATCGTCGCGTCCGCGCGAATCTACGGTTATCTCCCCGAGGCGGGGCCCTCGACCGCCGTCTCCATGGCCCTCACCGCCATCCCCACACGCCTCGGCGTCGGCAACGGTCAGTCCGCATTGCTGCACGGCGATGGCGCGCTCGACGCCCGTTACAAGCTCTATCTGGTGGAGACCGCGGGCGCGGCGCTCTCCGTCGTGGTCTCGATCGAAGATCTGCATGGCCAGACGCGCGCAGAGAAGCGGATCTTCCTCGACCGCTTTGAGCACGTCTCCGCCGATGCACACGACCTTTTTCCATCGGTGAAGCTCGATCAAGCCGTCGTCCGCATACGCGGCGTCAACGGCGAGGGCCGCGTCATCGCCGCGGGAGCGCAGATCGTCGCGGGATCGCAGGATGCCTGCGCGTACGAGATGAGCTTTGCGCCCGAGCCGCACACGCGCATTCGCGCACCCGAGGCCGCGGTCTATGTGGCGATTGCACTCGTGGTGGGGCTGGCCATCATCTGGCGGAGAAAATAGCGCCGATGCCGGCCGGTCTCTCTGAATTCGCCGAGGTGGCGCTGCCTGTCGCTGTGCACGGCACGTTCACGTACGCAATCCCTCCTTCTCTGCGCGACTCAGTCCGCCTCGGGTCACGCGTCGAAGTCCCGTTCGGCGCAAAACGCAATACAGGATTCGTCGTTGCGCTCACGGACCGTGCTCCCGAGTCAGGGAAGATCAAACCAATCCTCGGCGTGCTGGACGATGACGAGCCGGCGCTGCTGCCGGAGATCATCGACCTCTGCCGCTGGGCGGCCGATTACTACATCGCCCCCCTCGGCGAGATGCTTCGCACCGCGCTGCCCGCGAACATGTCGGCACGCGGCAAGCGTGAGATCTCGCTGGCCGGCGATGATGCGATGATCGCCGCCGCGCTCGAAGCGAAACAGATTCTCGATGGCGATCTGGCGTTGATCGAGGAACTGCGCCGGCGTTCGCTTCCGTTCGCGGCCGCGCTCGAAGCAGGCTCGCGGTCGACGATCGATCGCCTTCGCGATGCCGGCATCGTCACTGTCGCCGACCGCGTTACCGATGCGAAGGGCGTCCGCTACGACCGCTTCGTTATCCTCGAAACGCCGCCCGACGGTCTCACCGCGAAGCAACAGCAGGCGGTGGAAGTGTTGGCGAGCCGAGGAGGGGAGATGTCAGTGCGCGCGCTGGAGAACGCGGGCGTGAGCGCGGCGGTGCTCGGAGCGCTATCGAAGAAGAGCGTGATCCGGATCGAGCGCCGTGCGCGGCGCCACACGCTCGACGCGTTCCTGGCTGGGCTCGATCCGGCCAGCGTCGGCGAGATCCGTCATTCAGAGGAGCAGCGCGCTGCGATCGCTGCGATTCGAGCGGGAATGGGAACCTTCGCGCCGTTCCTCCTCGAAGGAGTGACCGGCAGCGGGAAGACCGAGGTCTACATCGAGTTGATGCGCGACGCCGTGCGGCGCGGGGAGCAGGCGCTGTTACTCGTCCCCGAAATCTCGCTCACGCCGGTGTTCGCGTCGCGATTGAAGGAGCGTTTCGGCGAGCGCATCGCCATCCTGCACAGCAGTCTTTCGGCCAGCGAACGCTTCGATCAATGGTGGCGGGCACGGAGAGGGGAGGTCGATGTCGCGATCGGGCCGCGCTCCGCGCTCTTCACCCCCTTTCAGCGCCTCGGACTGATCGTCGTCGACGAAGAAGGGGACAGCGCCTACAAGCAGGACGAGTCGCCGCGCTACAACGCCCGCGATCTGGCCGTGGTCCGCGCGCAATTCCGCGGCATCCCCATCGTCCTCGGATCCGCCACGCCGTCGCTCGAATCGCGTGAAAACGCGGCACGAGGCAAATACACGCTGATCCGGATGCTGTCACGCGTCGAATCACGTCCGCTGCCGATCGCCGATGTAATCGATCTCAGAAAAGAGCGAGCCGAAAAAGAGGATAAAGGCTTCGTTATCTTCAGCAATCCACTGAAAGAGCGATTGAAGGAGACGTTCGCAGCAGGGGAGCAGGCCATCATCCTGATGAATCGCCGCGGCTACGCGCCGTATTTGTTGTGCCGCGATTGCGGCCACGATTTCCGTTGCCGCGATTGCAGCGTGACCCTGACGGTACACCGCCGCGAGGGATTGCTGATCTGCCACTACTGCGGATTGCGTAAGAAGATCCCCGAGCACTGTCCGCTGTGTAATGGCGTAACGATGCAACCAATCGGCTTCGGCACCGAGAAAGTGGAAGAACGCTTCCGCCGCGATTTCCCCGGCATCAACGTGGCCGTGCTCGACCGCGATTCCACGCGCAAGAAAGGGGAGCTTGTGCGCATCCTCGACGCCTTCCGCCGGCAAGAGACCCAAGCTCTAATCGGAACGCAGATGCTGAGCAAAGGCCATCACTTCCCCAGCGTGACCCTCACCGCCGTCCTCAACGCCGACTCCATCCTCGGCTACCCCGATTTCCGCTCCGCCGAGAAGACGTTCTATCTGTTGACGCAAGTCGCCGGCCGCTCCGGCCGCGGCGACCTGATCGGAACCGTCCTCATACAGAGCGCCTTCCCAACCCATTACGCCATCCAACACGCCCTCCGCCACGACTACGAAGCCTTCTACGAATCCGAGATCCAGTTCCGCAAGACCTTCCACTACCCGCCAGTGACATCAATGATCGCCATCCTCTTCCGCGGCGAACTACTCGGAGACGTCGATCGCGCCGCCCTGGAATGCGGCCGCAAACTCGAAGAAGCGCTCAAACCGATCGCCAACACGCGAATCCAGGGCCCAGCCCCCGCCCCGATGGCAAGAATCAAAGGCGTCTACCGCTACCAGATCCTCCTCCGCTCCCCCCACCGCACCGCCATCCGCAAAGCGGTGGAAGCCGTGATGATCGGCAAGAAGTGGAAGGGGGTGGAGGTGGCGATCGACGTGGATCCGATCAATATTCTGTAGCCCCCCAAGCCGCCTTGACGCGTTCCGTACAGCCCTGTACAGTATGACGATCGTGAGCCGCATCACACGCAAGGGAGCTGAAGAAGCGCGAAATCAGATGCCGGCGTTGCTGGAAGCGGCGGAAAAGGGTACGTCCACCATCATCACGAGGCACGGTCATCCCGTTGCCGCTCTCGTTCCGCTCGAGCAGTTCTCTGCCAGAGGGCAGCAGAAGGCGCTTCTCCCGCTGAAAGGAACCGGGCGCGGTCTATGGGGGAAATCGAGTGCGCGCGCGATACGCGCCCTGCGTGACGAATGGAACCGATAGACATTTCCGGGCTACCGCTCGATGCGCTGCTGGTTCTCGACTCGGCGCCGATTATCTATCTCCTCGAGGATCATCCCCGACTCAGGCGCCGCTTCGAACCGCTTTTCGCATCCCATGCGGCGGGCCACGTCCGCTTCGCGGTTACGACGATCACGATTGCCGAGGTCCTGACGGGTCCTCTTGGCGCGGGCGAGGAAGTGCTGGCACGCAGGTATCGCAGCATTCTCGAATCGTGGCAGGTGGTCGATATGGACGCAGGCATCGCCGAGAGTGCCGCCCGGATGCGCGGTTTGTTTCGTCTGAAGCTCGCCGAAGCGGTTCAGGTCGCGAGCGCACTCGCGATCAATGCGGACGCGCTCGTAACTCATGATCGAGACTTTTCGAGTGTGACCGGGCTCAGGGTTATCTCGTGATCAACGGAAGGGGTCAGGTCGAAACTGAAACAGACGACCCTTCGCCTGAACCATTCGATCCGCGCGACATGCCGTCAGTTTCGGTTTCGACCTGACCCTCAAGCCACAATCTATCCCGCCTTCGCTACCAAGTCCCGTCGCTTCGGTCCCACGATGTTTTCCATCAGGCGGCCCGACGTACACTACTCAGGTGGACACATCGTTCGCAATCCGCCTGATGTACTCCAACGTCGCGGGAATCCCACGAGATCCAGAGAAGCTCTGGAGTCTGGCGAAGACAAGCGCTCCCGGCGATGATCTGATCAGCTTGCTCGCTGTCATCAGCAACGCTCTCATATTTCTCGGAGCCACGAATCAGAAGGTGCATGCTGAGTTAGAGGCGGAGTTTGCTCAGGCCGATCTACGGGAAGCACTAACGAGACATCGGGCGGCCGCAGAGGGGCGCGTGATCCTCTTCAACAGGCCGGCTCACCTGATCACATTGAAGCTGCTGCTCGGAATCGAGCATGCGGCCGGCACCGACGCGTCCTTCCCTCGCATCGGAGAGATCACTTTGCACGCAAACGACTACGTGGAATCGCCTGAGGAGATTTGGGACGCGGATCCTGATCTTCTCGGAATCCTCGCCGAGTTCGCGCCGGTGTGGGAGCTTCTGAATCCGCGTGATGTCTTCCAGCTCTTCGTTCGGACCTACCTTCTACTGACCGAGCACGTAACCGCCCACGAGGGGATGGTGAAGCTCTTCGTTGCACAACTCGGCGCAGCGCCTCCTGATCTCCTCGTCGACGGTCTGCGAATCGATGACTACCTCGCGCTGGTGTTCGGCATCTTCACGAATCTGCGTACGGCGGTGACGAAAGACAAGACGTGCATCATCGACATGCATCAGTTCTTCCGCGTCACCACTCTCCCGCACGAGGGGCTCACCGCATTTCTAAATCGCCGTAGTGGTGATGTATCCGCCTTCTACGACGAACTGAAACTGAATGTCTCCAGCACGGACGAATTCAGGGCCTACATCATCGAAGGTACAAAGGCGATCGATGTGACGGTCATCAAGCAACGACCAATCTTCTGTCGCTCCGACGGCCGGCATTCTGTTTTGGACGGACGCTTCCTCATCGAGCTGCTTTCGACAACGCTGTACTGGACGCTCTTCGATGCGATCGATGAAAAAAAGGCGAGGAACACGTTTTCGACCTTTTGGGGCGAGTGCTTCGAGGCTTTCGTTTTGCGGGAATTGGCATTCTTTTACCCCCCTGCATCTGCGATCCTTCACACGCGTGTCCCTATTGAGGACGGCGAGATCGATGCGATGCTCGACTTCGGGGACTTCATCATCGTCTTCGAGATCAAGTCGGGCTTATTAGCGAAGGACCCACGCCTGATGCGCGATCCAAAGAAGCTACATGACGAACTGCACAAGAAGTTCGTCGACGGCACTGGCGTCTGGCAGCTCGTTAAGGCTGTTCGCGCGGTCGCGAATGGTGAGGTCGGCACGAGCCGGAAGGGATGCCGCATCTATCCAGTCTTGGTCGGCGACGAGCCGGTGCTGCAATGCCTCGTCGCAAATCGCTACCTCGACCAACAGTTTGGGGCGCAGCTTACCGATCGACCGCAAAATGTCGCCCCGCTCACGGTCATGCTGATCGACGAGATGGAAGAGGGGCTTCCCTACTTCGCAAGTGGGAGCATCGCGTGGCAGGAAGCGCTCGACGCGCGATTCGAGCCCGACGGAGTATCGCCCGATTCCTTCCAAACAGCGCTTGCGGCCATTGGCGCCGCAAAGAAGATCCCAAAGCAACGAAACGACTTCCTGAGTGAGCAGGGCGAACGAATAGGTAAATTGATTTTTGATCGATATCACTTCGGTGACACGAAGACTGAGTGACGACCATAACTCCGAGTGGTGCCCCTGCGGGTTTCTCGGTTTGCATCGAAGTTCTTGCCGACCATCGCTCCTGACTCGCTGGACGCGCCTTCCGCCTTGAAAGGGGTGGCGCCCCCGACGCTTGGAGAAGCGGCGTTCTCAGTCCGGTTCGTGAGTTCCCTTTCAATTGGCCGGCTTCCGCCAAGCACAGCCGCGCGAGGTGATGAACCCCGTCACAACCGAGAACAACGCGAAGGCGATGTCGTGGATCAGCTTCGGGTCTCTTGAAAAGTAGCTTTCGATGTCCTCATCGCCGAGTTGGAGCTGAAGAAAAGACTGGGCGGCCCGATCCGCAAAGTAGAAGCGTGTCGACGCAATAGTCGAACCTCGAGACAGGAACGGCTCATCTGAAGCATCCTTGAATGCTCGGCAAAAGCCTTGCCCGATAGCGGCCGTCTCGTAGTGATACGCGACTGCGTTGCGTGCACGGATCAGGAAGTTGACGTCGGGATCGGAGCTTTTGTTTGCTTCCGATGCTGCTACGAGTTTCGCCCAAGCTTTGCGCTGATTGCTTGGCATCTGTCTGACAACGGTTTGGAACGACGGGCCTTTGTGAGTTGCCTCCTCCCTCTTCACCAGGTCGAGGAGCTCGCGAAGCGCGCCGAAAAGGGTGCGGATGACTTGGAAATAGACTCCAGCGAAAGCTCCTAGCTCTCGACTCGGAGTTGTTCTATCTCCGGGAACTTCTTCGACCAAAAGGGAAATTGCCGCGAGAAGGCCCTTGATGTCGTTGAACACGAGGGCGAGAGCAAGTACAAAGTCTCCGCAATCTTGCTGCGATTTGTCTTTTGCGTCTGTGATGAACGCCGCCGCGTCGAAGCTCTCGAGCTCTGCGAGCTTCTGGATTTCACCGGACCAGCTTCGCTTCATGCTGATTCATTCTAGTCGGGTGCCGATTGCGGTCTAAAGTCTAGAGTGCCGATTCAGCCTGCTCGACTTAGCGACGCATCGTTCTCGGCACTCTACACTTTAGACCTGACCCCTTCCCCGACTCCGTGGCCAGAGAATGGGCGGCATCTGGCTACGTCGCAGGGGAGCCGAAGATAGATAAACGAGAGCTGACGGAAGAGCCAGCAAACTGAAGGTCAGCTTGCGCGTATCAGGTAAAGTTCGATGAGCATCCTGCCAAACAGCGGATGAATACGGCCCTACGCTGCCGTCCTCACCTTCACCGCAACCCCGGCCTTGGCACAGAGTCCGACGAGGTAATCGAGCGATAGCTTGTGCACTTTGTTTCGGGCAATTTCCGAGATGCCCGGTTGCGCCACGCCCAGACGCTCGGCGGCCTGCGCCTGGGTGATCCCTTCTCGATCGATCCATTTGCGCAGAGCTTCCGCCAGTTCGCATCGCAGCAACATGACGGCCGCTTCATGAGGCTGAAAGCCGAGATCGGTGAAGATGTTGGCGCTCCTTTTCGTTTGGGACTTACCCGTCGTTTTCTTCATGAATTGACTCCGATCAAACGGTACCGCCGTTTCGCCACTTCGATGTCGAGGGATGTCGGTTCATCATAAAATCCAACCCGCGGTTTGTGGCGGGTCGGGTAGTGCTCGACTCGTAACTACGGGTCGTGTGAGGAGCCGGGGAGGTGGATTGCCAAACCATACCCTCCTCCGGCCCCTCGGTTACTTCTGTTGCGACGTTGAATCAGGCGGCTTGGGCGTTGCCGCTGGCGTGGTTGCCGGCGGCTTTGCTGGCGCCGTCTTCTTCTTGCTCGTGTACGGCCGCTGCAATGTGCGCTTCATCTCGTCGACATGGGGTTTCACGACATTCCCCAGGTCGGTGGTCACGTAGCTCTTGGCCACACGATAGATGCCACGCGCAAGCCTCACCGCTTTGAGCTTCTTGCGGGCATTCGCGTCCTCCAGGCGCGAGGTTAGAGCTCGTGTCTCGTCGACGATGCCTCCGGTGGCCAGATCCGAGGCGATGGCGTCGCGTAATACCAGCGTGTCGACGGAAAGCGCCACTCCGACGTTCGGAGCAGCCTCGGCGAAGACAGCAGCCTTCTCCAGGAATGCGACGGACGTGCGGCTCGCCAGCCGGCGCTCCGCCGTGGTCAATGG
This sequence comes from Thermoanaerobaculia bacterium, assembly GCA_035577085.1. GTDB lineage: Bacteria > Acidobacteriota > Thermoanaerobaculia > Gp7-AA8 > Gp7-AA8 > JADGNZ01. Next base: position 263 of record DATLVW010000068.1, on the reverse strand, counting down.
TTTCGGTGATGCGTCGTCGGGAAAATCGTCAGCGATGGCGCGCAGGCGAGCGATTCTCTCCTGCGCGTCGCGGGTTTGGGGACCGACGGCAGGCGTTCCTGCCGCCGGGGTATCGGGATTCGGTGTGGAAGAAGACATCGGATACCTCGGGATGCTGTTGTCGCACCCTTCGAATGGGGTTCATGGAGTCGTCAGCGCCACCATTGGCGCCGGACGACGAGGGTGCAGACGCGGCAAGGCGACACGCCATCCGCGTGGTGTCA
>DATLVW010000067.1:0-3877 GCA_035577085.1 Thermoanaerobaculia bacterium | reverse complement strand
GGCGTCCCGACGATCGTTTCGCCGTTCGGAATGGCGATTCTCGACCTGGCCGTGCTGCGCGAAGTGCTCGCACGTATCGACGGCGCCGGCGGAGTTACGCGCGTGGCCGGCTTCAGTGACTCGGTGTGGCAGTAGGCCCAGCCACTTCCGCATGCACCACCTCGGTCAGCGGCACGCCGACACACCCTGACGGCTCGCGCGACAGGTCATCCTCAGAGCGAGCAAATCCCGGCGGACCCGAGCGCCCGCCGGGCAGCAGATGCGCTATGGAACGTATGGAACGTAAGCGAAGAAGATATCGTAAACAGGGTGTTTCCGAATGGCCTGCCCAGGGCCGTTCGTGATCGAGACGAGCGACTCATATTTGAACAGGTTGCCAGACGCATCGCGTCTTCCCGACCAGTGATCATGGAGATCAATCGAGATGACACCACTTCCGGCGATCGGCAGGATCTCGTTCGGTTCCGAGATACCGTTGTGGTTCAGGTCCTTCCACAGCATGAGCCGCGACCAAATCGGGTCTTGTTCGTCGACGACGCCGTCGCCGTTCGTATCGAGCTCGCGAAGCGCTTCAAAGCCATTCTTGGCAAGCTGACCGTTCTGCAGCGGTGTGAAGTTGCCGAACAACTCCGCGCCACTGGTCACCCTGCCATTGTGGTTGCGATCGAGCCAGAGAAATGCCTCGTCTGCGCCGGCGGCGGTCCAGCCCATCGCCCGCGGATGGCCGTTCCCGGTCATATCGAAGAGTACGGGCGCACTGCTGCCCGTCAAGCGGTAGTCGCCCTTCTCGAAATTGATGATGACCGGTGAGCCGTAGCAATTCACGTCTATACCCGGGAAACAAGGAAGGTCCTCGTTCTCGGTCCCGCCATCGGTGTTAGGCGGATCGCCACCGGTGCCAATGTAGGTGAAGTTCCCGCATAGGCTCGTATCATTGCTAGGCATCCGGAAGGTGATGCTCTCCTCCGATGAGTTCACGACACCCGACCAACCGATGAACTCGAAACCCGGCGGTGTGTCTGGGTGATAGGAAACCGAGGTCCCTTCCTGGTAGCGATCATTGCGCAAGGTGTGGAGGACTCCGTCAACGTTGGTAGAGATTAATACATTGTAAGAATCTGGCTGCCAATACGCGCATTTCACTCCGCTGCCCGCGCCCTGCGTCGTGCCATTGTCCTCGAAGGCCGTCGCGTGCGCCTCATAGCAGGACATGAACGCGCCAGAAAAATCCCATTGCCCTGAAGCTACATCAGGATGGTTGGCCATTGTGGGGCCGAAATACTGCGACGCTTGTCCGCTGCCGTTTAGTGTGGCAACCCCCCAGACATTCGCTGTAAAGAAATCGAAGATGTCATAATCGTAATAAGCGTCGGCGTAGTAGATCCCATCGTTGTGAAATGAAAACTGGAACCCGACGTGCACGTAGAGCTGACCCGCTTGCGTGGCCGGCGCGGCAAGCACAAAGAGAGCGGCGGTCACTAGAATCCAACGTTTCACTGACGGCACCCCCCTGCAACGAAGATAAGTTCCTGCGCCGGATCGGGCGACTGTGTGGTATCGGACCGCCACACCTGAGGAGCGACAGCAGCGTACAGAAAACGCTGAAACGCCTCTGCGCCGAACGTCGCGCGGGCGGACTGGAGAAGTTTGTGACGGGCTACGCATTGGTCTACGTCAATGAGGAACGACGCCACCTTGCCATCAGGCGTTTTCACATGATGGACAGCGAGGTTCTTCGGTCGCGACGTTAGCGCGCGGTAAGGAGCCGAGAGCTGCTGAAGCTTGTTCCAAAAGTCATCCTCGGTGTAGCCCATCTCGCGGATGTCCTTTGCCAGTGCCTCGCGTGCGTGCATTCGGAATGTTGCCTTGGGATGCAGCCCCTGCAAGAGCACGTCGAGCAACTCGGCTGGGAGGAAGAGGCCGGGGTCACGTGCTCCATCAAGGATGTGCTCCGAGATCCGCGGTGCTTCGGCGGACTGCGCCTGTGCTTGGGAGGGCTGCACGTGTGGTTGGGCGTATGGCGGCAGCGCGGCTGCGTGTGCTGCGGACCGCTCACGAATTGAGGCGGGGTCAAACCGCACTCTGATACGTTCCTCGTCACTCCACTCCCACGCAGGCTTCCCCGATGATCCCCGGCCGATGACGGCGCTAACGCCAGGCGTTGTGGTGACGGGCGGTGCCGCGTGGACCGCGAAGCCCGGGAGCATGAGACAGACCAACATTGGCCAGCGTCGCATAAGTAACCTCACTCTCTTGATTTCGTTGATTCAGAGCAACGTAGTGATACTTCCGTAAGAAGTCAATGAATCAAATCATGCGAGAACGTGACGTGTGCAAGAAAGCGCATGGAGGTTGCCTCGCTGGGCTTTCCCGTTAGCTTGCGAAGAATGGCGATTCTCGACCTGGCCGTGCTGCGCGAAGTGCTCGCGCGTATCGATGGCGCCGATGGAGTTACGCGCGTGGCCGGCTTCAGTGACTCGGTGTGGCAGTAGGCCCGGCCATTTCCGAATGCACCACCTCGGTCAGCGGCACCCCGACACACCCTGACGGGATCTTCGTCCAGACCAGCGACGACAGCGTCGCCGCCACATCGACCGTGTAGACGCGGCGCGCGATCTTCGCCGCGGGAATCTCCATCCCCGCGAACGCGACCGGTACATACGTGTCATACGTCCACGGCGATCCATGCTGGAGCAGAGTGCTGGGGCCTTCGTCGTTGGAGCCGGCCTCCAGGATCTGCCACTGCGGCTGCTGCACGACGTACACATCGCCCGAGCGCTCCGGGTTGTAGTTCCGCCGGACCTGCGCCACGAACGCCGGATCAAGATCGCCGACGCCGCTGCGCATGTCGGCGCTGGTGAGCGCCATGGCCACGCCGGGCAGCTTCATGAGGCCGCTCGCCATCACCGCCTCGACTTCGGGCTGATTCAGTTTGTTCGCGGCAATCACCTGCTGGTGAAGATAGAAGGAGGGTTGCGACCACGTGAAGATGCACGGCGTGGGCGGTTCCTTTGGTTTTCGCGGGCAGTTCCAGATGTCTTCGGGGATCGATGGGTACCGCGCTTTCAGAGCCTTCGTGGCGGCGCCCTCGATTTCGTCCGGTTTGAGCCGGTCGGAATTGATCCTGAGCGTTTTGAGGTATTCGGGGTACTCCACCCCTCCGTGATCGCCGGAGAGCACGACGATCGTGTTCTTCAGCCCGACCTCCTTGTCGATGAACGCCAGCAGCTTCGCCAGCGTGACGTCGAGCCGGAGGATGTTGTCCTCGCTTTCGAGGCTGGCGGGGCTGAACCAATGCGCGATGTAGTCCGTTGACGAGAAGCTGACGGCGAGGTAATCCGTGACGCTGTGTTTTCCGAGCTGTTCGCTGGTGATGATCTGCTCCGCAAAGGCGGCGGTTAGCTCGTCTCCGATCGGGGTGATCATCAGGGCGCCGTAGAACCCCGCTCCTGGGTCCGCGAACGTGTGGGGAAACGTGCTGCCGAAATGGTACCTGTCGACGAGCGTGGTCATGTTCAGCGCGGCGATGCTGCCTTTGGGATACTCGTTGGTGAAGCCCCTGTAGAGATACGTAGAAGGGTGCCGGGACAGAACCCATTGGCCGTTCCATTTGTCGGAGGGAGGACTGCTCTCGTCACCGGGGCCCTTCCTGTACGTGTCGGCAAGCTTCTGATCGCACCACGACTTCACCCACGGCGGGAGCGGTTTATCAGGAGGGTCGTAATAGAAGGTGCTGGTGACGAAGCAGCCGTTTTTGGTCGAGTACCAGAACGCCTTGCCGGCGTGGCCCGCCAGCGGGATCGCGCCGCGATCCTTCACCGAGACCGAGAAAATCTTCGCCTTACCGTCGGTCGCAATCGCCAGTTCGTCGCTGAAC
>DATLVW010000066.1:0-9868 GCA_035577085.1 Thermoanaerobaculia bacterium | reverse complement strand
CGCGTGTTTGGCGGGCTGAACGCGCGGCAGAAGCACATCTTCAACTGGATCACGGTCGTGATCGTGATGCTGTACGTCACCGGTTGGATCGGCGCCATTCACGACGTCGTCGAACAACGATGGGAGATCGCCCGCATGGCGAAGGAGGCGGAAGCGAAGGTGCCGGGAGTAAAGACGCCGCCAATGAAGGCGCCTGTGCCGGCTCCGCCGCCACCCTTGCCGGCTCCGCCGATCGCGACGCAGATTTTTCAGCCGCAGGCGCCGACGATCGCCTACATCGACGACGCCATGCTCGGCTTTCTCAATCCGTTGCGCGGAAAAAGCGGGAAGGTGTTCTTCACGACGCTTACGCCCGGCGCTTCGATCGTCTCCGGCGCGCCGGGTGGCGCGAAGTCGGTGCTGACCGGCGGAACCGAGAAGGTGTCGTCCGACTTCACCGCGCCGGAGCAGCCGGGCGTCTACAAGCTTGCCATCCAGCTCAATCAGGCCATGCGGCAGCTCGACGATTTCAGCGTCATCACGCTCGTTCCGTTTTCAGAGAAGCGGGCCGGCCACATCGGCACCTACTATCTCGGCAGTTGGCCGTTCGAAAACGGAGGAACACCGAAGACGCCAGCGTATGCGGATCCGGCCGGGTTCATCGAAGTCACGCAGGCGAACGCCGACACGCCGATCTCCGCGCATTTCAAACTGCGCGACTTTCTGACCAAGGATCAGCCGAATGTCTGGCCGAAGTACCTGCTGTTGAATCCCAAGCTGCTCGACAAGCTCGAGCTGACCATTCAGGAGCTGGAGGCGACCGGCCATCCGGTCAAGCACTTCCACATCATGAGCGGTTTCCGCACGCCCGAATACAACCACGGCGGCGGCAACACCGAGGGGCGGGCCAACCTGAGCCGGCACATGTACGGCGACGCCTCGGACACGTTTGTCGACAACGATGGCAACGGCGTCATGGACGACCTCAACCACGACGGTCGCGTCGATGACCGCGATGCCGAGGTCATACAGCAGGCCGTGGAAAGGGTGGAGATCAAGAATCCGTCGCTCGTCGGCGGAGTTGGCGTTTATTCCGCATGTTGTGGCCACGGCCCGTTCACGCACATCGACGTGCGCGGGTACCGCGCGCGGTGGCACGGAACGGGAAGTGGATGATGTTTTCCGGCACACGAGAGCCGGCACCCGGAGCAAATATCAGGAGGTAACGTGGTCGACGCAGTAACGAACACCCCGGCAACTTGTCCCGAATGTGGCGCAAAGCGTCCCGATCCGTCGCGCGTCTGCCCGGCATGCGGTGCGCGGCCGATGCGCGCCGACGATAAGCGCGCTGCCGACAATGAAGTGCGCACTGAAGATCTGGAACCGTACGTCGCGCTGCGCTACATCGCGCGGCTTTTCAAGGTCCTGGCAATCCTTCTCCTCGTCATGCTCATCGGAGAGGTCGTCACCGGCGTGATCACGAGCGGCGTCGGCGCGTTCATGACGCTCCTCGGCGAGGCGACGCGGCTTCTCGTGGTGGCAGGATTGCTTTGGGCTGGCGGCGACATCACGATCCTCCTGATCGACGCCGGACACGATCTGCGCGTGGCTCGCATCCTCCTCGGCAGAATCAACGCCACGCTGCACGAGCGGGAGGCGCGCGAAAAGAAGTGAATGATTCGGCCCAGTGGCGCTGGGCCGAATCCATCTTCGATTAGCCGCCGAGCTCTTTCTTCCGCGCGGCCAGGCGGTCACCGAGGTCTTGAAGCTCCGAACGGCTGAACGCCTTGCGGGCGCTGGGAAACATCTCTTGCTCCTCTTCGTCCGCGTGATGCTCGACGAGCTCCTGGAGCACCTTTGCCTTCGCCGCAAACTCCGGGCCGCTCATCTCCGAATCGTTGACCTCCGGAATGACGAGCTTGACCACGTGGTGCTCTTCCTGGGCCTCGTAGTACATCTTCTGATCGTCCTTCGAACGGACGGCGTCGCGGAAGGCAGGATAGAAAATCTCTTCTTCGATGGTCGTGTGGATCTTCAGCTCCGTGTCGATCTTCGTCACGAGTTGCTGGACCTTCGGACCTCCGCGCATCGCCGATTTCTCGAGCTGTGCGAACAAACCCCGAACCTTTTCGTGATCCTTCTTCAGGAGTGCGATCGCATCCGGGTTGCGCGACGCTCGTTTCTTCGATGCCTTCGTGTTCTTTCTGGTAGCCATTGGAATCCTCCGCGCCGGGAAGATCACAAGGCGTGCCCATTCATCACAGCGGCATGATGACGCGCGTCATCGTCTCGCGAATCTCACGGAAGACGTTTTCGGGCGGGATGCCGAGCTCACGATGTCCTGCCACGCGCTTGAAGAGATTCTCCGCCGCTTTCTCGTCCAGAAGGCGTGTGTCGACGTCACGGTTGTTGAGCTCACAGAACGCGAAGAGGGAGGCCAGAGCCACGCGGCGGTTGCCTCCGCGGAACGGACTGTTCATGAGCAGGGCAAAAAGGAACGCTGCCACCTTGTCGGGGAAGGTCGCGTACGCCTCGCGTCCGAGCATCATGACCTGCGGCCGCTGCACGCTGTTGAGGAGTCCGAATGCAGAGTCGACCACGCCGGGATGTGCCTGGTTGCCGCCGAACTCCACGCTGATCGCGCGGTGCAACTCGACAATGTCCTGAACGGTCAGGTAACGGACGCTGCTGTCAGTCGGTAAGGCGGCGGAAAGCGTTGGGATACTTCTTGACGGCCCGCCTGAAGGCGCTTTCGATGGCTGGGTTTGAGAATCGGATGTCGGCGTCGTCGGAGCGGCCGGCTTTTTCACCGGCTTTGGAGCCGGCTGCGGCTTTGACGATGGCTTTGCCGGAGCCTTTGCTACTGGCTTTGACGACGATTTTGGGGCTGGCTTTGATGCTGCCGGCTTTTCTTTCGCTGGCTTTGCCGGGGCTGCTGCTTTCTTTTTTGCTGACGGCTTTGACGGTTTTGCCGCCTTTGGCTTTTGCTGCGGTTTTGCTGCTGGTTTCTTTCCCTGAGGCTTTGGCTTTGGCTGCTTTGCTTTTTGCTTTGTCGCCATCTTTCATTTCCAATCCTCGGCGACTCATGCTACGTCAGCTAAGTTCCTGAGTCAATGGCGTTTACGCGCAGAGGTATCATTTGTGACCCAATGCCACACCCCTAAACCGCTGAATTTACGTGAGTTATAGATTGCACCGATTTGTGTGCAATTTATTCGGCAACCTCGGCAGGTACCTCCTCCGAGGCGCCTCCCTCCTCGAACTCCGGCTTCGGATCGTAGGAAAGAAACTCCTTTGCCTTCGGCGTCAGGGCGAAGTTTTCCCGGGCCGCGTCGGTCGTCAGAAAGCCCTTTTCCACAAGCGACAACGCCGGACTCTCGCCACCTCCGGCCGGATGCTTGATTGCCGTGATCGCCGCGATGGTCAGCGACTCGGTGCCTACCCGCCGATACTCCTGCAGGACTCGGATCTCCTGCTCCGTCATTCCTTTGATCAACATGCTGCACATTGTAACGGGGACCGGCTAGCCGACGATACGGAAGGCGCGGCTGCGCAGCGCGAGCCAGACGCGCGAGCCCAGACGCAACGAAAGATCCTGCGCGGCGGCCTGCGTGATCCGCACAGTCAGCGGCGCGGGTGTCGTCACGATGAGGTCGGCGATGCCTTCGCTCGCGCGGAGCGACGCCACGGTTCCTTCGAAGATGTTGCGCGAGGAAATCGATCTTGGCTTTTCGCCGAAAACGACGATGTCATCTGCCCGGATTCGCACGACGATGGGAAACCGCGCCTCGGCCACCTGATCGTAGGGAAGAACCAGCGTCAAACCGTCACTGGTCGTCGCACGCGTGATCCCCAGCTCGCGATCGTGCGACGGTTCCGACACTTCGAACACGTTGTCGACGCTTCCCGCCACATCGGGATCAGCGAGCACGCTCCGGGACGGTCCGGTGGCGGCGATCACTCCGTTGCGAAGGACGACGCACCAACTGCTGAGCGCGAGCGCTTCGAACGGCTGGTGGGTGACGTAGATCATCGGGATGCCGAGGTCGCGAACTCGTCTCAGGTACAGGAGGATGCGCTCGCGAAGCGGCTGATCAATTGACGCCAACGGTTCGTCGAGCAACAACAGGCGCGGCCGCGTCATCAGCGCCCGTGCAAGCGCCACGCGCTGGCGCTCACCGCCCGAAAGCGAAGCCGGCGTCCGGCTCAGGATTGGCGCAAGCTCGAGTGCCGCGACGAGCGAGTCGAATCGATCGCGGTCCGCGCCGCCGAAGCGGATGTTGTCGCTGACATTCAAGTGAGGAAAGAGCGCGGCGTCCTGCGGCACGTAGCCGATCGACCGGCGCTCCGGCGGAAGATCGATGCCGCGTCCAGTATCGACCAGCGCAGCGTCGTCGATGGCGATCCTGCCGTGAGCGCGGCGGAGTCCGGCAATCGATTCGATCAGCGACGTCTTCCCCGCGCCGGACGGTCCGACGATCGCGGTGACGTTTGCGCTCAGTGCGCAGCGGACTTCCAGCATGAAATGCGCGAGCGGCAGACGAATGTCGATCTCGATCATGCGTCCAACCGTCTCCGCTGCTTCATGATCAGGATGCTGCTGATCGACACCAGAACCCAGGCGATGCCGACGACCAACGCGACCAGCATTGCTCCCTCGTGATCGTTTCCGTTCTGCACGCGGTCGTAGATCGCCAGAGCCATCGTCTGGGTGCGGCCCGGGATGTTGCCGGCGATGAGAATCGTCGCGCCGAACTCGCCGAGGGCGCGGCAGAATGCGAGCAGGACGCCGCTCAGGAGGCCGCGCCAGGCCAGCGGGAGCGTCACGCGCGCGAATGCGCGGACCGGCGACGCGCCCAGCGTTCGGGCCACATCGAAATAGCGCCGGTCGGTCGTCTCGATCGCCACGCGGAACGCCGTGAACATCAGGGGAAACGACATCACGGCGCAGGCGAGGACGACCGCTTTCGGAGTGAAGAGAACCTCGACACCGATGCGCTCGAGAAGAGCGCCGACAACGCTTCGCCGCGAAAGAATCTCCAGAAGTACAAACCCCACCGCCGTCGGCGGCACGACCAGTGGCAACGCCGCGAGCGCATCAAGAACGAGCCCCTTCGCCCCCGCTCGCCACGACCACGCAGCCAGCGCCAGAGCCACCGGCGCAATGCAAACCGTGCTGATCGCCGCCACAGCGAGCGTGAAGAGAAGGATGTGGTGCAATGTCATCCAAGCTTACGCCAGAGGAGTGCGGGCGTCTCGCCAGGCGTCTCGCCCGCGACACTCGGGCGTCCCCGCCCGAGTGATAAAAATCGAGCCTCGACGCCGAAGCCCGAAATGACATCCGGCGCCCTCGTTGTTTCACCACCCCGTGCCCTCCCGGATCTTCCTACTCTCGCCCGCCAACACCAGCGGGATTCGCGCGAAGCAATTCATTTCGCCGCGCGCGAGCTTCGAAGCCGCGCTCCAGTACCGGTCTCCCGAAGGTGTCGAGATCGCGAAGGCGTTCGCGTTCATGAGCTCCCTCTACTTTCGCGGCAAGATCGGTTACGCCCAGCACTTTGCGAAGCCCGCTGCAGTCGATGGCTGCGGCGTTTACGTCATCACGCCAGGTTTCGGGCTCGTTCCACCTGACTGGCGTCTGACATCCGAACGAATGAAGGTTATGTCGCGAACGCCCGTCGATGGCAGCGAACAAAACTACCGAAAGCCGCTCGAGCGCGATGCGCTTTCGCTCGCCGCCACTCTCGAACACGACGCCGAGGTTGTCCTCCTCGGCAGCGTCGCAAGTGGCAAGTACGTCGACATCCTCTGGCCCATTTTCGAAACGCGCCTTCGCTTCCCGGCCGCCTTCGCAGGCCTCGGCGACATGTCGCGCGGTGGGCTCATGCTGCGCGCCGTTCGCGCGAACCGTGAGCTCGAATATGCGACTCTCGACGCGCCGAGGCACCGCACGGATGGCAACGGAAAAATCCCTGAGGGCTGGTGACGAAGGCATAACCGCTGCACAATCTGCAGTCGTGGCCGCATCCAAACGCCTCCTCATCCCCACCGATGTCACCGACGTCGTGCTCAACGTCGGTTCGCGCGAAGTGCGGCTGACGAATCTGCCGAAACTCTTCTGGAAGAACCTGAAGATCACCAAGCGCGATCTTCTTCAGTACTACGCCGACATCTCGCCGTACCTTCTGCCACATCTCGCCGGCCGAGCCATGGTGATGAAGCGCTATCCGAATGGTGCCGAGGGCGATTTCTTCTACATGAAGCGCGCGCCGGAGCCGCGGCCCGATTGGATCGACATCTGCCCGATTCCGCACGGCGCTGGCCCGGTGCAGTTCCCGATCGTGCAAGATCTGCCCTCCCTTCTCTGGCTCATCAACCTCGGCTGCATCGACCTGAATCAGTGGTACGCGCGATGCGATGACTACAACCGCCCCGACGTTCTTCACTTCGATCTCGATCCCGGTCCCGGCGCCGATTTCAAGATGATCCGCGAGGTTGCTCTTCGCGTTCACGAGATCCTCGATCACCTCGGCATGCAGACCTTCGCCAAGACGACCGGCTCGAAAGGCATCCACGTCTACATCCCGATCGTGCGCGGTCCTTTACAGAAAGAGGTGTGGACGTTCGCGAAGGCGATCGCCATCGAGCTCGAAGCACGAAATCCGAACATCATCACGGCCGAATATCGAAAAGTGAAACGGCCGTACGCGCGCGTCCTCGTCGACTACAACCAAAACGCCTGGGGCCGCACGCTGGCGTCGATCTATTCGGTGCGGCCAACGCCGTTCGCTGGTGTCTCGACGCCGGTGACGTGGGAGGAGATAAGCGAGGGCATCGACATCCAGGACTTCCGCATCGACAACGTCCGCGAACGTGTGGCCGAGGTTGGCGATCTGTGGAAAGCGGTGGCGGTGGGGAAGAAGCGGTTCGATTTGACGACGGTGTTCTCTGCGCCGAAACCTAAGACAACGAAAAAGCGTTGAACCACAGAGACGCAGAAGACGCAGAGACTCAAATGGCAAAACCTCGAACCACCGCGCCAAGTATCGCAAGCCAAGGCTTCCCGAAGCTTGACCTCCCGATCAGGCCGCCTTACCCGCCGATGGAGGCGAAGCGCGTCGACAAGATTCCGGCCGGCGACGTCTGGCAGTTCGAGCCGAAGTGGGATGGGTTTCGCGCCGTCGTGTTCAAGAGCGGTGACGACGTCGTCGTGCAGTCGAAAGCGGGACAACCGCTCGGGCGCTACTTCCCCGAGGTTGTGGAGGCGGTGCGCGGGTTGAAGCAGAAGGAGTTTGTGCTCGATGGCGAGATCGTCATCTCCGTCGGCGGACGTCTCTCTTTCGACCATCTGCTGCAACGCATTCATCCCGCAGAGTCGCGCGTTCGCAAGCTCGCCGCCGAAACGCCGGCGCATTACTTCGTTTTCGATCTGCTCGTGGTGAAAGGAAAATCGCTCATCGAGAAGACGGTCGAGGCGAGGCGCGAGCAGTTGGAGCGATTCTTCGAGAGCGTGCCGGAAGACTCGCTGATCAGGCTTTCGCCCGCGACGACTGACCGCAAGGTCGCCGGCGACTGGTTCAACAAGTTCACGAAAGCCGGACTCGATGGCGTCATGGCCAAGCGCCTCGGCGAGCCGTATCACTCCGGCGACCGCGAGGGGATGGTGAAGGTGAAGCACCTCAAGACTGCGGATTGTGTCGTCGGCGGTTTCCGCTATGGCGAAGGCACCCGAACCGTCGGCTCACTCCTCCTCGGGCTCTACGACTCCGAAGGGCGGCTCGTTCACATCGGCCACACGTCATCGATCCGGAAGGACGATCGTGCTGCGCTGACCAAACAACTGGAAGCGCTGCGCGGCGAGAATCCGTTCGAAGTGCGCGTTCCTGGCGGGCCGTCGCGATGGGCAACGGAGAAGACGGGCGAATGGGAACCGGTGAAGCCGCAACTCGTCTGCGAAGTCGAATACGACTACTTCTCGCAGGGCCGCTTTCGCCATGGATCGAAGTTTCTGCGCTGGCGGCCGGAGAAGAAGCCGCGTCAGTGCCTGATCGAGCAGGTGACGGGAAAGAACGACGTCGGAAGGATGAACGATGAATGGGCGTTGATCGGCTCGTGATCCGACGACTGTCCCTTCTCGTACTTCTGATCAGCACCTCGGCGCTCGCGCAGACGGTGCAGATCACCTCGAAACCGACCGCGCTTGTCTACGGCAATCTCTTCGTGCCGGTGCAGACGCATGAGCCGGTCGTGCGCGTGGCGCTGTTCATCAACGGAGTGAAGTTCGACGAAAAGCCCGGCGGGTCGGTCGACTTCCCGGTCGTGATCGGCGATTACCTCAGGCGTCTGCGTTTTCGCGCGGTCGGCTACGACGCCCAGGGCAACGTCGCCGGCGAAGACGAGATGGTCGTCAACGATCCGCGGCCTCCGTTCCGGATCCGGCTGCACGCCGGTCCTGGAAGGCTCGAAGCAAACGTAGTCAAGCCGGAGCAGCTCGCGATCTCGTCCGTCGATTTCCTGATCGGTGAGGAAAAGGTCGCCAGCGCGAGCGCCCCGCCGTACAACGCGGTGTTCGACCCAGCCAAGTTTCCGAACGCGGTCTACGCACGCGTAGTCGCACACGCGCGCGACGGCAGTGAAGCCAACGACGTTCTCTTCTTCGGGACAAATCCGAGCGAGCAGGTCGACGTCGCGGTGCAGCAGGTTCCGGTCTCGGTCGTCGGAGGTAATCGTGCGCCAAAGGCCGGCGAGCTAACGTTGCTCGACAACGGCGTACCGCGGAAAATCGAAGCGCTAACGCCTGCATCCGACCAGCCGCTCTACGTCATTCTGCTCATCGACTACTCCGAATCGATGCTCGAAGAATTGCCGGTGGTGAAACTGGCCGCGCGGCAGTTCGCGCAGAAGCTCCTGCGGCCGCAGGATCGAATCGCCGTCGTCGGCTTCAACCAGACGACGTTCTGGCTGACGCCATTCACGAGCGACTTCAACGCTGCTGCCGCTTCTGTCGACCGCGTGAAGCCGTCAGGCGAAACGCACCTCTACGACACGGCCATCGAGATGCTGTACGAGTTGCAGAAACAGCCGGGACGTCATGCGCTGGTCATCCTCACCGACGGCGTCGACCAGGGAAGCCACTTCAAGCTCGATCATCTCGTTCACTACGCGCGTTACGCCGGCGTGCCGGTCTATCCGATCATCAAGAACAAGATCCTCACACGCCTGATGCGCTTCGGAGTGGGATACCTCGAGGCGCGAAAGCTGGCCGCGATCGCCCGCGACACCGGCGCTACGTACTTCATCATCAAAGGCGAGCGCGAGCTGCCGGACATCTACGCCAGACTCGCCGACGAGCTGCGCAATCAATATCAGCTCGCGTTCTACTCCGACCTCTCCGTTCCCGATCAGTGGCACGCGCTGCGAATCACGTCGAGCGCAGGGCAGCAGTTGCGGATTCCGCTCGGATATTTTCCCTAATGCAAATCACCACAGAGACACAGAGAGCACAGAGAAAACCTCTGTGACCTTTGTGTCTCTGTGGTTCAAGACTTTTCAAGCTCCGCGGCCTCGGAACGAAGCGCAGGCGCTAACCAGGTATACGGCGCGACCTGGAGCAAACCCGCTTTCTCGAAGAGCTTGCGGTACCAGATCGCTGGGCGGCGGATCATGCCGTTGAGATCGCCGATGATGTCGTCGTCGGCGGTGAGCACTTCGAGAAAGAGCACGCCGCCGGCGAGGCGCACGAGCTCGGGAAGGCCGGCGTGAATCTCATCGTCGGGGACGTAGTGCAGCGCGTCGGAGCAGACGACGAGATCGAATGGCCGCCGAAGCCGTGCGGACGCCAGCTTGCCGAATGACGCCTTCCGGATGTTGCGCGATTCGCCGAAGCGTT